>NZ_JBBMFA010000094.1:0-61968 GCF_040096265.1 Ruthenibacterium intestinale | reverse complement strand
CGCGGTGTATCCCGCGCGCCGGTTTGTTTTATTCATACCGCAGTGCTTCGATGGGGTCCAGCTTGGCTGCCTTATTGGCCGGATAATAGCCGAAAAATACGCCGATGCCCCCTGAGAATGTCACTGCAAGAGCAATCACGCCCGGACTGGGGGAAGCCGCGTATCCCAGCATACCCGCTCCCAGGCTGCCCAGGCCCACGCCCACGGCAATGCCCAAAATGCCGCCGATGATGCAGATGACCACCGATTCGATGATAAACTGCACACGGATGCTGCCATTGGTGGCGCCCAAAGCTTTTCGGGTGCTGATCTCACGGGTGCGCTCGGTGATGGAAACCAGCATGATGTTCATCACACCGATGCCGCCTACCACCAGGCTGATTCCGGCGATGACCGCAACTGCCAGCCCAATGGTAGACAGCATTTCCGTCATGGATTCGATCATGCTCTCCATACTGGTGGCAGTGACGGTGAACGAGTCGTTTCGCACATAAAAGCCGGAAAAGAACATTTCTGTCTGTTCCAGAAAACTCTGCGTATCCACTCCGGTATTGGGAACCACGGTCAACTGACTGTATCCGTCGTTTCCGTGAGAGATGGCCTTTGCCGCAGACAGCGGAAGATAAATGTCTGTGGAAGGCTCTTCATCGGTGGAACTCAGCACCACGCCGCTGTCCTCGTAACGATACACTCCCACGATGTAGAAAGTGTAAACCTGATTGCCGTACGTCAATTCAAAGGACTTTCCCAGCGGATCATCCCCCAGGGACAACTGACTGCAGAATTCATCGCTGACCACCGCTACCCGGCGGCCGCTGTCCAAATCGTCCTGCAAAAGCCAATGTCCCTGAAGCAGTTCCAGATTCTGCGCTTTCTGATAATCCAGATTGACGCCCGATGCATTGACGGACGCACTTTCCGTACCGCTCTCAACCGTAAAGCTGCCCAGATTCTCCGAAAGGCTGACCGCATAAAGCGAGTCGGAATAAGCCGCGCGATACTGTTCGATCATTTCGTCGGTGATCAAATCTTCCTCTCTGTAACTGGAAGAGCGAAACAGCCGCACAGAACCCCCTGCCACAAAATCGCTGTCGCTTTTCTGCGTCAGACTGACCGTGATGTTGCTGGCCCCCATGCTCTGCATACTGGTGGAAATGGCATTGGTCATGCTGTTGGCCACCGTCATAATGGCGATGACCGAACCAATCCCGATGACAATGCCCAGCATGGTGAGCAGCGCCCGCATCTTGTTGGCCCACAGGCCCCGAAGCGCAAGAACGACGTTTTCACGAAACAGCATAGGACGCCTTCCCTCCCTGCCGCTGACCGCAGATGCGGCCGTCCTTGATGGTCACGATGCGCTGACACTCCTCGGCCAGTTCGCTGCTGTGTGTGATGAGAACAATGGTTTTCCCCTGTTCCCTGTGCAGCTTGTGAAACAGATCCATCACCAGACGGCCGGTGACGGAATCCAGCGCGCCGGTGGGCTCATCCGCCAGAAGAATGGCCGGGTCGTTGGCCATGCTGCGCGCAATGGCAACCCTTTGCTTCTGTCCGCCGGACAATTCGCTGGGCTGGTGGGTGGCCCGGTCCGTCATCCCCACAAGATCCAGAAGTTCCCATGCGCGGCGGCGGCGTGCATGGCCTTTCACCCCTGCGTACAACATGGGCAATTCCACGTTTTGAAGCGCTGTCTGGCGCGGAATCAGATTAAAAGTCTGGAACACAAAACCGATTTTTGCACCGCGCACACGGGAGAGTTCCCGGTCGTTCACCCCCTGCACATTCTCCCCGTCCAGACGGTATGTTCCTTCCGTGGGCCGATCCAAAGCGCCGATGATGTTCATCAAGGTGGACTTTCCGGAGCCGGACGCCCCCACAATGGCCACGAATTCCCCTTCCCAAACGGTCAGATCAATGCCGTGCAGCACTTCCAGCTCGGAAGGAGAACCTGTGAAGAAGCGTTTTACAATGCCCTGCATCTCAATGATGGGTTTTGCCATGTTCAGCCCCCATTCCCGCTCGCCCGCCGGAGGGTCTGCCTTCCATCGCCGCACCCATATCACTGGGGGCCGCCATGACGCCGCCCTGCATCTCCGTCGGCATCTCCATTTCGCCTTCCTGCTCCTCGGTCACAGCGGTGTCGCTGATGCTGATCTGTACTTCCATGCCCTCGTAAAGGTCCTCACCGCTGATTTCCACATAATAATCCGTCTCCATGCCTGTGGTGACGGGGACCTCTTCAAACGTATCTTCTCCCTGTTTCTTTGCATAAATGATGCTGTTGCCATTTTCATCGGTGGTCACCGCATCGTAGGGAACGGTGTACACATCCTCTTTCTCTGAAAGCAGAATCTCCGCCTTGGCAGAAAGACCGATGAGCAAACCGCTGTCGGTTTCATCCACTGTGACCTCGGCCCCGAAGCCGGTGCTTCCGTCCTGCGAAGAAGAGGCCGTTTGAGAGAGCTGCGTCAGCGTTCCGTTGATCTCTTCGTCGCCGGTGGCATCGCTTTTGATGCGGACCGATTGCCCCACCGCCACTTTTTTGATGTCATCTTCATCAATGGTGACCGATACTTTCAGATGGTCTGTGTCCTGCAGAACGGCAACGATTCCGGTATTGGCCGCAGCGCCTACCGTTGCATTGATCGCCGTCACCGTGCCGTCCTGAGTAGAGGTAATGGTGCAATCTTCAATTTTTTCTTTCAAATCGGTAATTTCGTCGCTCTCACCGGCACTGGACAGCTGCTCCTGCGCATTTTCCAGGCTGGTCTTAGCGTTCTTCTGGTTTTCCAGCGCGCTCTCATAGCTGGCCTTGGCCGAAAGCCACGCCTAATCCGCCTTGCTGTACGCCTGCTGCAGCTGATCCCAGCCGCAGTTGGCTTTCGCAGTATTCAACTGCGCCTCGGCTGTCTGCAAATTTGCCGTGGCGGTGTTGTAAGCGTCAGCCAGCGCCTGTGCATTGGCCTGCGCCTGCGCCAGCTTTGCATTGGCCGCATCCACTTCGGCCTGAGCGGCCACCACGCCGCTGTCGCTGTTCAACGCGGCGCCCGCCTTTTGCTGTGCCGCCAACGCCGTATCATAGGCAGTCTGATAGGAGGTAACCGAACTGTTTACGTTTTGGAACGCATTGCGCGTGGATTCCAGCGCCTGACCCGTGCTTTGGTATTCCGACGTGGCAGAATTCAGCTTGTCAGTGGCGGAATTGTAGTTTTCAAGCGCTGTATCATAATTTTTTTGAGCAGTGGCAATGGTATCGCTGAGGCTTTCCTGCTTTTGGGCCAACTCCTTTTCCAAATCGGTGGTATCCAGTACACAGATCACGTCCCCTTTGCTGACCTCATCCCCCACCTGCACGCGGATTTCCGCCACAGGATACGTCAGCTGTGTGGTTACATTGGCCACGCTGTCGCTTTCCACCGTTCCCGTGACGGTGATGCTTTCCGAAAGGCTGTCTTTGGAAAGAGTGATTGTCCGTTGGGCCACGCTGCCGCCCGGCTGCACGGAACTGCGCATCCGAACGCTCCAAAAAATCAGCGCCCCCAAAACAACGACCGCAAGAACCGCAATCACAACTTTTTTCCGGGTCGGCCGAAGAGCGCGGGCCAGAAACTCCCGAATTCTCCTCACTCTGAAACTCATTACAAAACTCCTCTCCCCATGCAAAAATTCCTTTTCCAGTTTAAAAAGGATTTGCGAAGAGCCTGTGTAAAAGTTGTGAGCGATTTGTGCAATCCGGTACGTTTTTCCCACAAACAGAAACACCCCGGACAGAAAATTCTGTCCGGGGTGTTTCGCATCATTTCAAACAAACTGCCGCCTATCCCTCACCGGTACGGACACGGCGAATCTCTTCCAGGATGATTCCGCGGGCACGGTGCGCCTGCGTCTGCTCCAAAGGCGGAACGCCTTCCAGCGGGTAGGCCAGGCCCAGCGCGTCGTACTTGGCGCGGCCCATGGTATGGTAAGGCAGAACCTCCAGCCCCTTTAGTGTGCGCAGCGGCGCGATCAGGCGGCCCAGCGCCCGCAATTCCTCTTCGGAATCGGTCAGGCCCGGCACCACCACATGGCGCACCACCAGCGGCACCCCCGCTTCGGACAGGGCCCGGGCAAACGCCAGCACCGGCGCCTGTCCGTGACCGGTCAGATGCTTGTGTCCTTCCGGGTCTGCATGCTTCACGTCCAGCAAAACCAGATCCGTGCACGCGAACAACGCGTCAAACTCGGCGCGCCGGTCGGGCCGGTACACAATACCCGAAGTATCCAGGCAGGTGTGGATCCCCTTTTGACGGGCCGCCCGGAACAGCGCCGTTAAAAACGGCAGCTGCAGAAGCGGTTCCCCGCCGGTGGCCGTCAACCCGCCTCCCCGGTAAAAGCTTTTGTTCCGTTCATAGGCGCTGAGAATCTCATCCACCGTCATTTCACAGCCGCCGTCCACCGACCAGGTGTCCGGATTATGGCAGTACAGGCAGCGCATAGGGCACCCCTGAAAAAACACCACCATCCGGACGCCCGGGCCATCCACCGTACCGAAGCTTTCGATGGAGTGGATGCGGCCTTTCTCACATGGAGCCATGGAAGGTGCGGGAGATGACTTCGTCCTGCTGCTCGCGGGTCAGTTTGTTGAAGTTGACCGCATAGCCGGATACACGCACCGTCAGCTGCGGGTATTTCTCCGGATGAGCCTGCGCATCCAGCAGGGTATCCTTGGAAAAAACATTTACGTTCAAGTGATGGCCGCCCTTTTCGGCATAGCCGTCCAGCAGGCTGACCAGATTGTCGATCTGAGAATCCGTTGCTTTCATATTAAAGCACACTCCTTTTTTGGGATTGATTACTGTTCCTCGTCCACCGTCAGATTGGGTTCACAGCAGGCGCAGTCCGGCTGCAGTTCGAAGGTGATGTCATCGAACAGCACCGCGTCGTCCTTGCCCAGCGCGCCCGGAATGATGGAGAACGTATTGGAAATGCCGTCCTGGGCATCCTTGAAGGGCAGCTTGGACACCGAGCTCAGAGAGGCTACCGCGCCGTGGGTATCGCGCCGGTGCATGGGGTTGGCGCCGGGTGCAAAGGGTTCGCCCGCCTTGCGGCCGTCCGGTGTGGAACCGGTGTTTTTGCCGTACACCACGTTGGACGTGATGGTCAGAATGGAAGTGGTGGGAATGCCGCCCCGGTAGGTGTGATTGCCCTTGACGTAGCTCATAAACTGATGCACCACATCATAGGCAATGTCGTCCACACGGTCATCGTCGTTTCCGTATTTTGGGAAGTCGCCCTCCACCGCATAATCCACGACCACGCCGTTCTCGTCGCGGACCGCGCGCACCTTGGCATACTTGATGGCCGACAGAGAGTCCGCCACCACCGACAGACCTGCAATGCCCGTGGCAAACCAGCGGGTGACCTCTTTGTCGTGCAGTGCCATCTGCAGGCGCTCGTAGCAATATTTATCGTGCATATAGTGGATGATGTTCAGGGTGTTCACATACACGCTGGCAAGCCACTTCATCATGTCGCGGAAGCGCTCCATCACTTCCTCGTAGTCCAGATACTCGCTGGTGATGGGACGGTACTTGGGACCCACCTGCTTTTTGGAGACCTCGTCCACGCCGCCGTTGATGGCGTACAAAAGGCACTTGGCCAGGTTGGCACGGGCGCCGAAGAACTGCATCTCCTTGCCCACGCGCATGCTGGACACGCAGCAGGCAATGGCGTAGTCATCCCCGTGGGTAACGCGCATCAAATCGTCGTTCTCGTACTGAATGGAAGAGGACTCGATGGAGGTTTTCGCACAGAAGCGTTTGAAGTTGACCGGCAGCCGGGTGGACCACAGCACGGTCAGGTTGGGTTCCGGCGCAGTGCCCAGGTTCTGCAGGGTGTGCAGATAGCGGTAGGACATCTTCGTGACCATGCTGCGGCCGTCAATGCCCATGCCGCCGATGGACTCGGTCACCCAGGTGGGGTCGCCCGAGAACAGGGCGTTGTACTCCGGCGTGCGGGCAAACTTGACCAGGCGCAGCTTCATGATAAAGTGATCCACAAACTCCTGAATCTGCTCCTCGGTAAAGGTGCCGTTGGCCAGATCGCGCTGGGCGTAGATGTCCAGGAAGGTGGAGGTGCGGCCCAGGCTCATGGCCGCGCCGTTCTGCTCCTTGATGGCCGCCAGATAGCCAAAGTACAGCCACTGGATGGCTTCCTGCACGTTGGCCGCCGGGCGGGAAATGTCAAAGCCGTAGATTTTGCCCAGCTCTTTCAGCTCCTTGAGCGCTTTGATCTGCTCGCTGAGCTCCTCGCGCTCCCGGGTCACGTCAGAATACATGATGGTGCGGGTGGTGTCCTTCTGATGCTGCTTATCCACGATCAGGCGGTCCACACCGTACAGTGCCACACGGCGGTAGTCGCCGATGATGCGGCCGCGGCCGTAGGCGTCGGGCAGGCCGGTGATGATGTGGCTGGACCGGCAGGCCCGCATCTCCGGGGTGTAGGCGTCAAACACGCCGTCGTTGTGGGTTTTGCGATGCTTGGTGAAAAATTCCACGATCTGCGGGTCCACCTGATATCCGTTCTGCTCACAGGCTTTTACCGCCATGCGAATGCCGCCGTAGGGCTGCAGCGCACGTTTGAAGGGCTTGTCCGTCTGGAAGCCCACAATTTTTTCCTTGTCCTTGTTCAGGTATCCCGGTCCATGGGAAGTGATGGTGGAAATGATTCGGGTGTCCATGTCCAGCACGCCGCCCTTTTCCCGCTCCTGACGGGACAGCTCCATCACCTGATCCCACAGGGCAAGCGTATCTTCCGTGGGGCCTGCAAGGAAGGACTCGTCGCCCTCATAGGGCGTATAGTTCTTCTGGATAAAGTCGCGTACGTTGATCTCCTTCTGCCAGATGCCGGAGGTAAAAGAATTCCATTCCTGTCTCATTCACGTTCTCCTTTGTTTCCATTGCTCTTTTCAGAGCCGCTTTTGGACCACATCTATACTATACCATTTTAGTATAATATAGTCAAGTGGCCTCTTTTTGCCAGGGGGAAAGTGGGTGCTCAGCGGTTTTCGATCTCGTCCACTGCGTCGATGACCGCCGAACGGAAGCCCTTGCGCTCCAGCGCCGCCACACCAACAATGGTGGTTCCGCCGGGCGAACAGACAGCGTCCTTCATCGCGCCGGGGTGCTGGCCGGTTTCCAGCATGAGCTTGCCTGTGCCGACGACCATCTGTGCCGCCAGTTCATAGGCCAGCGCGCGGGGCAGGCCGTGCTTGACGCCGGCGTCGCCCAACGCTTCCAGAAACATGCTGGCAAAGGCCGGGCCGCAGCCGCTGACCGTGCCCGCCACACTGAACTGCTTGGCGTCCACCAGACGCACCAGCCCAATGCTGGACAGAAGCTGTTCCACCAGTAAAAACTCCGGCTGTGTGAGGGAGTGCTTTTGCTCGCACACAAAAATTCCCTCGCCCACGCAGACCGGCGTATTGGGGATGGTGCTGATGTGATGGGTGCCCGGAGCCAAAAACTCCTCGTACCAGTCAAACAGGCAGCCCGCGGCCACGGAAACCAGAATTTTTCCGGGCAGCAGTTCCCGAATCGGCTCCAGAACTTCCCGCACCAGATAGGGCTTAACCGCCACGAACACCACATCGGAAGCGAACGCGACCTCGGCCGCGTCTTTCCGGGGAAGCATGCCCGCCTTCTCCGTGTTGGCGCACAGCTTGTCCCAGTTTTTTGCACAGGCACAAATCTGGTCCGGCCGCAGCGTGCCCTGGCGAATCAGTCCCTTTGCAATGGCGCCGGCCATGTTGCCGAAGCCGATAAATCCCACCGTGATCTCCGATAACTGTTTCATTCCGTTTCTCCTTTCTCTACGATGAAGCGGGTCCAAACGGTCCCGCAAAGTGCTCCAGGATACAGTATAACATACTTGCCGTCCATATGGAAAAGAATTTAAAAAAGCGGCTCTTTTCAGAGCCGCCAAAGTCACGACAGTTCAAACATGCCGTTGTAAAGCTGATAATACATGCCTTTCTGTGCCAGAAGTTCGTCGTGCGCGCCCCGCTCGATGATCCGCCCGTGCTCCAGGACCATAATGGCATCCGCATTGCGCACGGTGCTGAGGCGGTGGGCGATCACAAAGACCGTCCGCCCCTCCATCAGGCGGTCCATTCCCTTTTCGATCAACGCCTCGGTGCGGGTATCGATGGAAGAGGTGGCCTCATCCAGAATCAGAACCGGCGGGTCCGCCACCGCGGCCCGCGCGATGGCCAGCAGCTGGCGCTGCCCCTGAGAAAGGTTGGCTCCGTCGCCGGTGACCATCGTGTCATAGCCGTTTGGCAGGCGGCGAATAAAGGAATCGGCATTGGCGATTTTTGCCGCCTGCACGATTTCCTCCTGCGTGGCATCCAGCTTGCCGAAACGGATGTTGTCCGCAATGGTGCCCGTGAACAGATGCGTGTCCTGCAGCACAATACCCAGGCTGCGGCGCAAATCATCTTTTCGAATGTCCCGCACATCGATGCCGTCGTAGACGATGCGTCCTTTCTGCACGTCATAAAACCGGTTGATCAGATTGGTGATGGTGGTTTTTCCCGCGCCGGTGGACCCCACAAAGGCAATTTTCTGGCCGGGTTTGGCGTACAAACAGATGTCGTGCAAAATCGTATGCTCCGGATCATAGCCGAAATCCACGTTTTCAAAGCGCACGTCTCCCCGCAGCGGGATCAGTGTCTCGCCCTGCCGCCAGGCCCAGCAGCCGGTTTTCTCCTGGCAGGGAACCAGCTTCTCCCCTTCCCGGCGCACATTCACCAGCACGGTTTTGCCCTCGTCCACTTCCGACGGCTGCCGCATGACGTTGAACACCCGTTCAGCGCCCGCCAGCGCCGCCAGCAAAAAGTTGCTCTGCTGGGTGAACTGGTTGATGGGCATGGCCGCCTGGCGCACAAACACCAGATAGCTGGCCAGGCTTCCCACATCCGTCATGCCTTTCATGGCCATCACGCCGCCCACCACGGCCACAATGGCATAGTTCACATAGGAAATGCTGACCACCGCCGGCACCATGGTGGCGGCATAGCCCTGCGCACCGGTTCCGGCCCGGCGCAGATTTTCATTGCGCTGTTCAAACCCCGTCAGGTTGGCCGGTTCATGGTTGAAGACCTTCACCACTTTCTGACCGTTGACCATCTCCTGAATGTAGCCGTCCAGCTCGCCCAGGCACTGTTGCTGGCGGGTGAAATAGGCCTTGCTGCGTTTTCCGCTGAACCGGATATACCAGAACATCGCGATGTAGCACACCACCACGATCAGCGACAGGCGCGCGTTGAGCACAAACAGCAGCGTCAGCGTTCCCACCACCTGAATGAAGCTCTGAATCACCATGGCGAAACTGTTGTTCAAAGCGTCGGCGATGGTATCCACATCGTTGGTAAAATAACTCATCACGTCGCCCTGTTTCTGCGCGTCAAAAAAGCGCAGGAGCAATGTCTGCAGATGGGCGAACAGGTCGCGGCGGATATCGTACAGCACCTTCTGCGCCGCTTTGACCATGGTCTGCGTGTATCCGAAAGAGCACACAACGCCCACCGCGTAAATGGCCGCGGTCAGGCCGACGCCCCTGGCCAGCGCAGACAAATCTCCCGACGCAAGGCTGTTGACCACAGGCCGGATCATATACGTACCCAGCAGGTTTGCACTGGCACTGATCGCCACCAGCACCGCCACGGCCGCCAGAAGAAATTTGTGACGGCCCATGTAGGACAGCAGCGATTCCACTGTGAACCGCAGGTCTTTGGGGCGTTTACCGCTGAACTGCCGCGCCATGGCCGTCATCTCCTTTCATTTGCGATTGATAGATTTCCTGATAGATGGGGTCCTGCGCCAGCAGCTGGTCATGGGTGCCCACCGCGTGGACGCGTCCGTCGTCCAGAATGACGATCTGATCCGTATTCATCACCGATGTAATGCGCTGTGCGATGATGATTTTGGTCACATCCTGCAGTTTGGCCAGCGCCGTCCGGATGCGGCCCTCTGTGGCCGTGTCCACCGCGCTGGTGGAATCGTCAAAAATCAGCACCTTGGGCCTTTTCAGCAGGGTGCGCGCAATGCACAGACGCTGCTTCTGTCCGCCGGATACATTTACGCCGCCCTGGCCCAGATCTGCGTCCAGACCGCCGGGCATCCGCTCCAAAAATTCATCCGCGCAGGCTGCCCGGCAGGCTGCCCAAAGGGTCTCATCGTCTGCCTCGGGGTCGCCCCAACGCAGATTTTCCCGCACGGTGCCGGAGAACAGCACGTTTTTCTGCAGCACAATGCCCACAGCGTCGCGCAGCGCGTGGATGTCGTACTCCCGCACGTCCCGTCCGCCCACGGTCACCCGGCCCTCGGTCACGTCATAAAGCCGCGGAATCAGCTGTACCAGCGTGGTCTTCGCCGAGCCCGTTCCGCCGATCACCCCCACGGTCTGCCCCGGCCGAATGGAAAAGCTGACGCCGGACAGCGCGTATTCTTTGGCGTCGGGATTGTACTTGAAGGACACATTCTCAAAGACAACGCCGCCGTCCCGCACCTCTGTGACCCCGTCGGGCGGGGAGCTGATGCTCGGGCGCTCTTCCAGTACCTCGCCGATGCGCTGGGCGCTGGCCAGCGAGCGGGTCAAAAGCAGAAACACGTTGGAGATCATCATCAGCGAGTTCATCACCTGCAGCACATAGCTGAGGAACCCGGTCAGCTCTCCCACCTGAAGTGTGCCGGCCATGATCATGCGTCCGCCGAACCACAGAATCAGCACCGTGGTGGAATACATGGTCAGCTGAAACGCCGGCATGTTCAGCACCGCGTAATGGAACGTCTGCTGGCTGGTCTCCATCAGATCGGTATTGACCTGCCGGAACTTTTCTTCCTCGTATTCGTCCCGCACGAAAGCCTTTACCGCACGGATGGCCACCAGCCCCTCCTGCACCACGTCATTCAGGTGATCCATCGCCTTCTGCAGTCGGCTGTACATGGGCGCCACACGGCGGACCACACAGAACAGGATCGCTCCCAGCAGCGGCGTACAGAAGAAAAACACCAGCGCCAGGCGCGGGCTCATCCACACGGAAAAGCCAATGCCCAGAATCAGCATCACCGGGGCGCGCACCATGGGGCGAAGCCCGCCGTTGATGGCATTCTGCAGAACGGTGATGTCCGTGGTCATGCGCGTCACCAGCGAAGAGGACTCAAAACGGTCCAGATTGGCAAAAGAATACGCCTGAACCTTCGCGTACTGCGCCTGCCGCACCCGCGCCCCCAGACCGTAGGAGGCCCTGGCCGCAAAACGGGCGTATAAAAGCCCCGTGACCAGCGCCAGCAGCGCGCACACCGCCATTTGAATTCCCCGGCGGCCGATCAGGGCCATGTCGCCCGCCGAAACGCCCACGTCAATGATGTCCGCCATCAAAATGGGAATGACCAGCTCGAAGCAGGTCTCCACCAGCACCAGCGCAGCCGCAATGAACAAATCTTTGCCATAAGGTCCCAGATGCGCTGCGATCCGTTTCAAATCCTTCACGGCTGCCCCTCCTTTGCGCTCTCTTTAAAATTTTGATACGCCCGCGTGAGAAAGTCGGCAAACTGCTCCCGCTCGGCATCGGAGAAGCCCTGCAGCATCACCTGTTCCGCCTGCGCGCATTGCTCTTTCCAGTGGGCGTGCGCCTGGCGGCCTTTTTCGGTCAGCTCCAGCACGTCAGCGCGGCGGTTCTTCTCATCCACCCGGCGGCTCACAAATCCGCTTTTGCAAAGGCTGTCCAGCATTCTGCTGACGGCCGCCGGATCGATCTCAAAGTAATCGGCGATCTGACGCTGGCAGCTGGGGCCGTTCTGCGCCAGGTACCCCAGCAGCTTGGGCTGCCCGGACCCCAGCCCCACCTTGCCCAGGCAGCCGCGCAGATAATTGCGCTGTGCGTGAAACGCCCGGTACACCAGCATGTGAAATGTTTTTTCCATGAACGAGCCTCCATGACATATCAATAATTGATATGTCAATTATTGTCCGATTTTGCTCTTTTGTCAAGCGGGCCCGCATTTTACATTTCCTTTACATCGAGTTTACCTGTTGATGATAGCCGGGTATTTTCTTTTATGTTACTCTTACATTGTTACGTTTCACATTCGAGTTATTTCAAGAATCATTCAAATTTTGCACAAGAACAAGTAAAGGGGATCTCTGATGAAAGTTTCGGACATTTTGAGCCTGCTGGGCGGGCTTGCGCTGTTCCTGTACGGCATGCAGATGATGAGCAGCGGCCTGGAAGCAGCCGCCGGCAACCGCATGAAACAGATTCTGGAAAAGCTTACTTCCAACCGCATTTTGGGCGTGGCGGTAGGCGCAGCCATCACGGCGGTCATCCAGTCCTCCAGCGCCACCACCGTCATGGTGGTCGGCTTCGTCAACTCCGGCATGATGACGCTGCAGCAGGCGGTGTGGATCATCATGGGCGCCAACATCGGCACCACCATCACCGGCCAGCTCATCGCGCTGGATGTGGGCGCAATGGCCCCGCTGTTCGCCTTCTGCGGCGTGGTGATGATCGTCTTTTTGAAAAAGCCCCATTTCCACAACTACGGCCAGATCATCGCCGGCCTGGGCGTTCTGTTCATCGGCATGGAAATGATGAGCAGCGCCATGATGCCCCTGCGGGACTCCGAGGCATTCATCTCGCTGATGACCCGGTTCTCCAACCCGGTGCTGGGCATTCTGGCGGGCACGGTGTTCACCGCCATCATCCAGTCCTCTTCCGCGTCGGTGGGCATTTTGCAGGCGCTGGCTTCCAGCGGGCTGATTCCCCTGTCCAGCGCGGTATACGTTCTGTTCGGCCAGAACATCGGCACCTGCATCACCGCGGTGCTGGCTTCCATCGGCACCAGCCGCAACGCCAAACGCACCACCATCATTCACCTGCTGTTCAACATCATCGGCACCACACTGTTCACCGTGCTCTGCCTGGTGTCCCCGCTGCCGTCGCTGATTGAGTCTCTGACGCCTTCGAAACCGGCGGCACAAATTGCCAACATGCACACGCTGTTCAACGTGGTCACCACGCTGCTGCTTCTGCCCTTCGGCACCATGCTGGCTGCGCTGGCCCGCAAAATTCTGCCCGAACTGCCGGCCGAGACCCAGCAGGAGCGCCGTCTGGTCTACCTGAAACCGCTGACCGGAGGCAAAGAGTATAAAATCGGTTCCTCCGCCATCGTGGTCAACGGTCTCTGGCGCGAGCTGACCCGCATGCTGGGCATGGTGCGGGAAAACGTGGACCGCAGCTTTGAAACCGTCCTCACCGGACAGACCGCGCCGCTGGCGGATCTGGAAGAGCGCGAGGAATACATCGACTATTTGAACAAAGAGCTGGCCAGTTATATTTCCCGGGCCATCGCCTTTGAATCCAACCAGCAGGACTCTGCCGAAATCAGCGCCTGTTTCAAAATCGCGTCCGATCTGGAACGCATCGGTGACCATGCCATGAACCTGTGCGGCTACACCGAGCGCATGGCCGAAAAACATGTGCGCTTTGCGGATTCCGAACTGGACGAGATTCGTCAGATGCGCCAGACCAGCCTGGATGCGCTGGATCTGCTGGTGCGCAGCGATTTCTCCGCATCAGACCGTCTGGTAAAAATCGGAGCCATTGAGCAGAAAATCGACGACATGACCGCTCAGTTCCGTCAAAACCAGATCGAACGGATGCGTGAGGGGAGCGAAAACGAATCCAGCGTGCTGTATTCGGAAATGCTCACCGATTTCGAGCGCATCGGTGACCACATTCTCAACATTGGCCAGATCATACCGGAAGCGGTGGTGCTCAACAGCCCTGCCGCGGCCACAGCCTGAAAATAAAAGCGCGGGACCGCACAGCGGCCCCGCGCTTTTTTATGATTGCCCGGCACTTTCTTTTGACGAAACCCCGCGCGCCGCAAACCATGGTTTCTGCATGCGGCCGATGACAAAGGACGAAAGTGTTACCGTCACCAGAGAATACAAAATGTTCTGGAAGGGAATGTACGTCAGGGAAAGCATCAGCACCGTGAAGTCCGTAGCGAAATAGGCCCGTTCAATGGGGCATTTCAAAAAGCGGGACAGCACCATGGCCAGCGCGTCATCCCCGCCGGACGCACCGCCCTCGCGCACCACAAGGCCCACGCCCACCCCCACGAACAGGCCGCCTGCCAGCGCCGAAACCAGCGGATAGGCTGACAGGTCGGGCATTTGATAGCCCACGGATTCCCAGATGCGATAGCACACTGCAAACCCGAAACTGGAAAACAGCGCGTTCTTTAAAAAGTCCTTTCCCAAAAAACGGTATCCCAAAGCATAACAGACCACATCCATCACAGGCCCCGTAATGCTGGGCGAAAGCCCTGTCCAATGCTGCAAAAACAACATCA
This sequence comes from Ruthenibacterium intestinale, assembly GCF_040096265.1. Taxonomy (NCBI): domain Bacteria; kingdom Bacillati; phylum Bacillota; class Clostridia; order Eubacteriales; family Oscillospiraceae; genus Ruthenibacterium; species Ruthenibacterium intestinale. Next base: position 47,563 of record NZ_JBBMFA010000094.1, on the reverse strand, counting down.
TGCCCAGGACGCCGCCCTCTGTGATTTTGCTTCGGTCATGGATGTGAAACAAGCCAAAGGACAAAATGGCCACGCCCAGCAGCATCCGGCCGTAATGGACCAGCGCCCCGCGCGGCACTCTCCAGCGTTTCATGTAAATCTTCCTCTCGTTTTTCTTGACGCTTTCCAGCATAAAGGATATAGTAACTATATTGTCAAGAGCAAGGGAGGAATTTTTTTGGACGTGCGCTTCACCGTGGGAGAAATGGCTCAAATGGCCGGTGTTTCCAAACAAATGCTCATCTACTATGACAACATGGACGTGTTCAAACCGCGTATGACCGGCGCGGAAAACGGCTACCGCTATTACACCGCCGATCAGCTGGAGCAACTGGACACTGTGCTGATGCTGCGTGAGATGGGCTTTTCACTGAAGGAGATCCGCCGCCACATGGAGCGCCGCAGCGCCCCGGCCGCACTGGACGCCCTGCGCACCCAACGGCAGCTGGTGCGCAAAGAGATCCGGCGCCTTCAAATGGCAGACCGCCGCCTGACCCGCAAGCTGGAAGAATGGGAACGGGTGCTGCCCGCCCGGCCCGGCCAGCCCTTCTGGGAAGAAAAAGCAGGGCAATATCTGGCGTTGGAACCGGTGAAAAAGCCCTTCGGCCTGTTGGAAGTGGATCTTGCTTTAAAACGTCTGCTGCGCCGGGCCAATCAGCAGGGATACTGTTCTTATTATCAGCTGGGCGACACGGTCTGCGCTGAAAACTTGCGGCAAAAGCAATTTCTGCGGTTTGAGCACGCCTTTCTGCCGCTTCTGGAGCGCGTTCCCGGGGAGGACTGCTTCTGGAAACCCGCGGGAAAGTACGCCTGCATTTACCATCGGGGCCCTTACGCGGACACCGGCAAAAGCTACGAGATCCTGCTGGATTTTCTGGCTCAGCAGGGCGTTCAACCGGCCGGGCCTGCCTATGAATTCTGTGTGCTGGACAGCATGACCACCGCCCGGCCCGAAGAATATCTCACCGAAATTCAAATTCCGGTGGAAAACTGAAAAAGGCAGGGCTGCCGCGGCAGCCCTGCCTTTGCTTATTTCTTTTTTCCGGCCGGCCGAGCAGGCAGCACATGCGCTCCCCGGGGCACCGGATGAAGCACCCAGCTTCGGGGATAATGCTTCTGCAGTTCCGCCTTCGCGCTCTGGGCGGTTTTCTCGTCCCGGAACACGCCGAACACCGCAGCGCCCGATCCGGTCATCAGCGCCGCCAGCGCGCCGCTGCGCCGAAGGATCTCTTCAATGGGCCCGTTGGCCGGGCTTTGGGAAGAAAATTCCAGTGCGTTGGACATCTGGGCGCACAAGGCCTTTAAATCCCCCTGCTCCAGCGCCCGCTGTGCCAGGTCGTTGTCCGGGTGCACATCGGTGCCCAGCTCGTCGTACCGGGCGTAGGCCTGGGGCGTGGAAATGCCGCCCTTGGGCATGCAGACCGTAAACCAGCACCGGGGGCAGGACGGCATGGGGGTGAGCACGTCGCCGATGCCCTGCACACGGGCTGTGCCGCCCAGGATGGAAAAAGGCACGTCCGCTCCCACTTTCAGGCCGATCTCGCACAATTCCGGAACGGTCATTCCCGCACCGTACAATGCGTTGAGCCCCACCAGCACCGCAGCCGCATCAGCGCTGCCGCCGGCCATTCCCGCCCGCACAGGCACCGCTTTGCGCACGGTGATGTCCACGCCGGCCAGCAGGCCCGTGGCGTCAAAAAAGGCCAGCGCCGCTTTGATGGCGGTGTTGTGCTCATTGGCAGGCACATTGGAGCCGGGCAAACGCAGGCGCAGATACGGGCTTTTGCGCAATGTGACGCGCTCGTACAGGTTGACCGTCTGCATCAGCATGTCCAGCGTGTGATAGCCGTTGGGCGCAATGCCCGTGATATCCAGCGTGAGATTCAGTTTTGCAGGGGCAAGAACCGTCACAGAATCCATAAAATACCTCCGTCACATTTGGAACAGGCGGAACCGCTTGACCTCGATGGCCTTGACCGGGCACATCTCGTGGCAGCAGAAACAGCGGATGCAGCCCTTCGGGTCGATGTGCGCCTTGCCCTTTTCCACACGAATGGTGTGGCCGGGGCAGATTTCAGCGCATTTTCCACAGCCGATGCAGCGGGACACATCGATCTTCGGCCGGGGTGCGATCCATTTTTCCACACCCGGCACCGCCCAGCGGATGGCGCGGGGCGCACGGTTGGAAAAGTTGATGTTGGTATAACTCTTGGGCAAACGAAACTCCGGGATGGGCGCAGCGGCCTCGGCATCGCCTGTCCGCCAGGCGGCATCCGCCCGCTGCGGGCACAGGCCCCGGGCGCTGGCCGCCTTCAGATACGGCACGGCCATGGGGTCCAGCCCCATCATGCCGCAGACCGTCAAATCGATGGCATAGGGGTCCTCGCCGCCCAAAATCAGCCCCAGCTGCCGGGGCACGCCCCCTGCGGGGCCGTCGCCCTCCATGGCCAGCACACCGTCCACCACCGTGAGCGAAGGCTTCACTGTTTCGCACAGGTCCACCAGCATGTCCCCAAAGCATTCCTTTTCGGGAAAGCGCATGTGAAATTCGGCCTTCTGCAGGCCGGGCACCGTGCCGAACAAATTTTTCACCGCGCAGGACATCCCGGTCATCACATGGGTTTTCAGCTTGGGCACATTGACGATAAAATCCGCCTCCAACACCGGGTTCAGCAGCTCGAAACGCCGAACCAGCTTTCCCTGTGCCTCCCGCTGTGCCCAGGCGCATTCGTCATAGGCCTGCACGCCCAGTTCCCGGCACACCTGTGCCAGACCGCTGACCTGGTAAATGCTGCGCATCATGCCCGGGTTGTACAGTCCGCCCGGCGAATCCGCCACAACAATGTGCTCCACACCCCGCCGCTGCAGCGCGCGGATGCAGGCCGCCACCACGGCCGGGTGTGTGGTCACGCCGTGGTCCGGCGGGTGCTTTGCCAGAAGATTCGGTTTGATGAGCGCCCTTGTCTGCGGGCCCAGCGCCCCGGTCCGGGGACTGGCGGCAAACAGCTCTTCCACTGCCCGGTCCACTTTTTCGTCATAGCCGGGCACCCTGCGAATGAAAACAGTATGCTCCAAATTAAACTCCCAATTCCTTTAAAAATTCTTCCATGCGGGACACCGCTTTTTTCAGGTGGTCCAGCGAATAGGAATAGCTGATGCGCACAAAGCCTTCGCCGGAATCGCCGAACGCGGGGCCGGGGATCACCGCCACTTTCTTGCTGTACAGCAGCTGCTTGCAGAACTCGTCGCTGGGCAGCCCCGACTTTTGGATGGACGGGAACACATAGAAAGCGCCCTGGGGTTCAAAGCAGGTCAGGCCCAGATTGTTCAGCGCATTGACCAGCCAGCGCCGGCGCAGATCGTATTCCTTGCGCATGGACTCGATGTCCGCATCGCAGTTTTTCAGCGCCGTCACCGCCGCGTACTGACTGGTGGTGGGAGCGCACATGATGCAGGACTGATGGATCTTCGTCATCACCTTGATGATGGGCTTGGGCCCGCAGGCATAGCCCAGGCGCCAGCCGGTCATGGCATGCGCCTTGGAAAAGCCGTTGACCACAATGGTCCGCTCGGCCATGCCGGGCAGGCTGGCGATGCTGACGTGCCGGGTATGGCCGTAGGTCAGCTCGGCGTAAATTTCATCGGACAGCACCAGCACATTGGTCTCCCGCAGGACCTGCGCGATGGGCTCCAGCTCCTCTTTGCGCATCACCGCGCCCGTGGGATTGCAGGGGAACGGCAGGATCAGCAGTTTCGTGCGGGGGGTGATGGCGGCACGCAGTTCGTCCGCGGTCAGCTTAAACCCGTTTTCCGCTTTCAGCGCCAGAGGCACAGCCACGCCGCCGGTCAGCGTTGTGATGGGATAATAGCACACAAAGCAGGGTTCGGGAATGATGACCTCGTCCCCCGGCTCCACCAGCGCGCGGATGCACATGTCAATGGCTTCGGACCCGCCCACAGTGACCAGCGTCTGATCTTCGGTGTAATGCAGATCGAACCGGCGCTCCAGATAGCGGCAGATCTCCTGGCGCAGCTCTTTCAGGCCGGAGTTGGAGGTATACCAGGTGCGTCCCTTTTCCAGACTTTGAATGCCCGCTTGCCGAATGGCCCAGGGCGTCTTGAAGTCAGGCTCACCCACCCCCAGGGAGATGCAATCCTTCATCTCCGCCGCAATGTCAAAAAATTTCCGAATGCCGGACGGACGCATTTCCGCCGCGGCACGGGAAATCAGCTTCTCATACTCCATTATTGGCACTCCCGTTCGTCAATGGGGTCTTTGCCGTACAGCACCCCGTCTTTCTTATAGGTACGCAGCACAAAGTGCGTGGCCGTGGACAGCACGCCCTCCAGAGGGCTCAGCCGCTGGGCCACAAACAGCGCGATCTCCTGGAAACTTTTGCCGCGCATGGTCAAAGACAGATCGTATCCGCCGCTCATCAGCAAAACGCTGTCCACTTCCGAGAAATCCGCCAGCCGCGCGGCGATCTCGTCAAAACCGAAATCGCGCCGGGGCGTGACACGCAGATCGATCAGCGCCTGCACATCGGCTACGCCGGCGCGCTCCCAATCCACCAGAGTACGATAACCGTTGATGATGTGCTTTTCTTCGCACTCATCCATATATGCCGCCACTTCCTGCACGGTCTTGCCCGTCATGGCCGCCAGTTCTTCCAGGCTGGTGCGGGCGTTGGTTTCCAAAACTTTCAGGATCTGTTCCATATACAATCTCTTCCTTCCCTCGCAATCGCACAAATATGCAACCGTATTTTCTCAATTATAAACAAAAGAGGCGGGAAAGTAAATCGTATTTTCCGGCCGAAAAATTTTTGTCCTGCCGTGCCGCGCACTACCCATTCGGCGTTTTTTCTGCTATACTAAAGTTTATATTTCGCGTGCGAGCAGAAGGAGAGAATCATATGGAAGCTGTGATCACTGTTGTTGGCAAGGACGCTGTGGGCATTCTGGCAAAGGTGTGCACCGCCTGCGCCGAAGCCAATGTGAACGTAGAGGAAGTCACCCAGCGTATTCTGCGGGGCACCTTTGCCATGATTATGCTGGTTGACATGAGCCAGGCGACCCTGGATTTTACCGCCTTTTCCGAGAAAATGGCCCAGACCGGACAGGCCATGGGCGTGGACGTTCGCTGCACCCGGCAGGAACTGTATGAGACCATGCACCACATCTGAACCATTTTCCAAAAGGAGTGACAACATTGCTGGACACCAATGACATTCTTGAAACCATCCAGATGATCTCGGACGAAAATCTGGACGTGCGCACTGTGACCATGGGCATCTCCCTTTTGGACTGCGCCGATCCGGACGGGCGGAAAGCCTGTGAGAAGATCTATCGCAAGATCACCACCTGCGCCCGGGATCTGGTAAAAACGGCGGACGAAATTTCCGCCACGTACGGCATGCCCATTGTAAATAAGCGCATCTCGGTGACCCCCATCGCCATGCTGCTTGCCTCGGCTCCGGACGCGGACCCCGTCTGGTACGCGCAGACGCTGGACGCCGCGGCCAAAGCCGTGGGCGTCAACTTCATCGGCGGTTATTCCGCTCTGGTGCACAAAGGCTTTTCCGCCGGGGACAAACAGCTGATTGAAAGCATTCCGCAGGCGCTGGCCCAAACGGAATACGTCTGCTCCAGCGTGAACATCGGTTCCACCAAAACCGGCATCAACATGGATGCGGTGAAGATGATGGGCCCCGTGATCCGGCAGGCGGCCGAACTGACCAAGGACAACATGTGCATGGGCGCCGCCAAGCTGGTGGTCTTCTGCAACGCGCCGGAAGACAACCCCTTTATGGCGGGCGCGTTCCACGGGGTGGGCGAACCGGACTGCGTCATCCACGTGGGCGTCTCCGGCCCGGGCGCTGTGCGCGCCGCGCTGGCCAAACTGCCCAAGGACGCTTCTCTGGATCAGGTGGCGGAACTGATCAAACGCACCGCATTCAAAATCACCCGCATGGGCCAGCTGGTGGGCAACCTGGCCTCGCAGCGGCTGGGCGTGCCGTTCGGCATTGTGGACCTGTCGCTGGCCCCCACCCCCGCGCCCGGGGACAGCGTGGCCAATATTCTGGAAGAGATCGGTCTGGAGAGCTGCGGCGGCTGCGGCACCACCGCCACACTGGCGCTGCTGAACGACGCGGTGAAAAAAGGCGGCGTGATGGCCTCCAACCACGTGGGCGGTCTGTCCGGCGCCTTCATCCCTGTATCTGAGGACGACGGCATGATCAAGGCAGTGGAGCGCGGCAGCCTTTCCATTGAAAAGCTGGAAGCCATGACCGCTGTGTGCAGCGTGGGCATCGACATGGTCGTAGTCCCCGGTGAAACGTCCGCGGCGGTGCTGTCCGCTTTGATTGCGGACGAAGCAGCCATCGGAATGGTCAACACCAAGACCACGGCGGTGCGCGTCATCCCGGCCATCGGCAAAAAAAGCGGCGATGTGCTGGATTTCGGCGGGCTTTTGGGCTATGCCCCCATTCTGGACATCTCCTCCTTCCGGCCGGATGTGTTCGTAAATCGCGGCGGACGCATTCCCGCGCCGCTTCAGGCGTTGAAGAACTGAGTAAATTTCTTTTCGAACAGCGCATCTTCCACAGCATGGCAGAAAAATTTTTCACCGTGCTTGTCGAAGATGCGCTGTTTTTCCATGCATTTCCTTCTTTCCGTCAATCTTTGCCCTTGAAAATAACCGGAAAGCATTGTACAATTCACCCATACCTTGCAGCCGTAAATTCTTTTGGATTTCCGGTGTTTTTTATCTGTATCGCGCGAACATTTGGTGCGCGCTGCTGTTCTGCCGTCTTTCGGGGCGGCGGTCTGTAAAAAGGAGGTCGATGCAATCACCACGCGCCCCGACCGGGGCAACCAACATGATTGAAATTATAAGAAGGGGGAATCTTATGAAACGGATTCTGCGCGCGGCCGCGCTGACACTGGCGGCGGTCGTATCGCTCGGAATGCTGGCGGCCTGCGGAGCCTCCGGAGAGGACAACCGTCAGATCATTCGCATTGGACACAACCAGTCTACCAACCATCCCACGCACATTGCTCTGGTGGCTTTTGAAGAGTTTATCGAGAGCAAGCTGGGAGACAAATATAATGTAGAAGTCTACCCCAGCGAACTGCTGGGCTCCCAGAACGAAATGGTGCAGCTGACCCAGACCGGCGCCATCAACTTCTGCGTAGCCAGTAACTCTCTGCTGGAAACCTTCAGCGACAACTACACACTGTTCAACCTTCCCTATCTGTTCTCCAGCAGCGAGGCATATCACGCGGCCATGGACGACGAGTCCATCACCGGCCCGATTTTTGAGTCCACCAAGCAGGCCGGCTTTGAGGCCGTGACCTGGCTGGACGCCGGCACCCGCAATTTCTACACGGTCAACACGCCCATTGAGACGCCGGCCGATCTGAAGGGGTTGAAAATCCGCGTACAGCAGTCTCCCACCAACGTGGAAATGATGCGTCTGCTGGGCGGCTCTGCCACCCCCATGGGCTTCGGCGATGTGTACACCGCTTTGCAGTCCAAAATCATCGACGGCGCCGAGAACAACGAGCTGGCGCTGACGGACAACGGCCACGGTGACGTGTGCAAATATTATTCCTACGACATGCATCAGATGATCCCGGATATTCTGATCGGCAATATCGCCTTCCTGGACGGTCTGAGCGAAGAGGAGCGCGCCATTTTTGAAGAGGGCTTCGACCTGGCCAATCAGGTGCAGCGCGAAGAGTGGGTCAGCGCCGTGGAAGAGGCTAAGGACCGCGCTCAGAACGAACAGGGTGTTGAGTTCCTGTATCCGGACACCAAGCCGTTCCAGGAGGCCTGTGCATCCATGCACGATTCCATGCTGGCCGAACATCCGGACCTTGCGCCCATCTACGAGGCCATTCAGGCGTACAACGAACAGTACCCCTCCGGGGAATCTTAAGGAGGTGCCGGTGAAATGAACACATTGAGAAATGCTCTGACCAAACTTTTGAACGCACTGGCCGGCATCAGTTTCATTGCCATGGTGGCACTGACCTGCTGGCAGGTCTTTACCCGCTACATTCTGCAGAACCCCTCTTCCTGGTCCGAGGAGCTGGTCTCCTATCTGTTTGCGTGGGCCAGCCTGCTGGGCGCCTCTCTGGTCACCAGCGAGCGCGGACATATGAATATCCCTATTGTCGTGGACCGTATGCCCGCCGGTGCCCGCAAGGTCTTTGAGGTATTCGGCGAACTGATTGCGTTTGCCTTCTCCCTCATCATCCTTGTGTACGGCGGCGTGCAGATCACCCAGCTTGCCATGGGGCAGACCACTTCTTCCCTGGGCGTGGCTGTGGGCGTTTTCTATGTTGTGCTCCCCCTTTGCGGCGTGCTCAACATGATCTACACGGTGCTGAACATCGTCGACATCTGCAAATCCACTGCGGACACCAAGAAAGAGGAGGCGTGAGCAAATGGCAATTCAATCCTTATTGATTATTGTGGCCGTGCTGGCTGTCCTTCTGGTTGCCGGCGTGCCCATCTCTTACTCCATCGGCATTTCCTCTCTGATCGCCATTCTGCAGACAGTGCCTCTGGACGTCTCGGTGATCACCGGCGCACAGCGCATTTTCGTCGGCATGAGCAAATTCAGTCTGACCGCCATTCCCTTCTTCATTCTGGCCGGCAACCTGATGAACCAGGGCGGCATTGCCAAGCGGTTGGTTGACTTTGTAATGGCCATTCTGGGCAAGCTGCCCGGCGCACTTCTGGTCACCAACGTAGGCGCCAACGCGCTGTTCGGCGCCATTTCCGGTTCCGCGTCCGCCGCAGCCGCGGCTGTGGGCAGCATGGTGGAACAGGGCGAGGAAGAACAGGGCTATGACAAAGCACTGTGCGCAGCCACCAACGGCGCGTCCGCTCCCTCCGGTCTGCTGATCCCGCCGTCCAATGCGCTGATCACCTACTCGCTGGCCGCGGGCGGCACCTCTGTGGCCGCGCTGTTCCTGGCGGGTTATGTGCCCGGCATCATCTGGGCCCTGTGCTGCATGGTGGCCGCCATCATCATCGCCAAGAAAAAAGGCTACAAGGGAACACCCGGCAAATTTGACTGGAAGAACCTGGGCATTGCCACGCTGCGTGCGCTCCCGTCCCTGTCTCTGATCGTGGTGGTCATCGGCGGCATCGTGGGCGGCATTTTCACCGCTACAGAGGGTTCCGCCATCGCCGTGGTCTACGCGCTGATCCTGGGCATCTGCTACCGCAACATCACTCTGAAATCCTTCTGGAACATTGTGGTCTCCAGCGCCAAAATGAGCGGCATGGTCGTATTCCTCATCGGCGTGTCCAACATTCTGGGCTGGGTCATGGCCTTCACGCAGATTCCGCAGGCAATTTCCGACGCGCTGCTGGGCCTCACGGACAACCCCGTCATCATCCTGCTGATCATGAACGTGATCCTGCTGATTGCCGGAACGTTTATGGACGTCACCCCGGCCATTCTGATCTTCACCCCGCTGTTCCTGCCGGTGGTGCAGACCTTCGGCATGGATCCTGTGCAGTTCGGTCTGATTCTGGTGTACAACCTGTGCATCGGCAATATCACGCCGCCGGTTGGCAACACGCTGTTTGTTGCCATCAAGGTGGGTCGCTCGTCCCTGTCCAAGGTCATGCCGTACATGCTGTGGTATTATGTAGCCATTCTGGTCGGTCTGCTGATGGTGACCTACATCCCCATCGTCAGTCTGGGTCTTCCCCAGCTGGCAGGCCTTCTCTAAAACCTGTTTCGCCCCGGCCTTTGGGCCGGGGCGTTTCTGTGTGATGATGTATAAAGCTGCAGACGGCGGGAATACTATGGGCATCGAAACCTTCATGAGAAAGGAAGTTAACGGTCATGAATGTATTCTATAAAATCTGCATTGCGCTGATCATTATCGGCGGCATCAACTGGGGCCTGATCGGCCTGTTCGGCTTCAATGCCGTGGCCTGGCTGCTGGGCGGCGCCACCTCTTTCCTCAGCCGCACGGTCTTCACACTGGTGGGTGTCGCGGCGCTGTGCGCCATTCCCAGCCTGTTTGAACTGGGCGTCTCCAAAGACACCTGACCCTTACGCAGTTTCTTTTCCCTCTCGGCGGCGCACTGCCGGGGCTGTACAGCTCCGGCAGTGTGCCGCCCTTTCTTTTCCAACTTTACAAAAAGGCCTGTTTTGTTATATAATAGGTTGAAATATGTACAAGCGCAGAGGTGAACTATGGCGGTATTTGAGACAAACAGCAAGGCGGAGACCGTGGCACTGGGCCGCCGTTTGGCACAAACGCTTCACCCCGGCGATCTGATTCTGTTCACAGGCGGACTGGGTGCCGGCAAGACCGCATTCTGCGAAGGCATTGCCGCCGGGCTGGGCTGCACCGACGACGTGCAGAGCCCCACCTTTGCCATTGTGAACTATTACCGCGGGCCGCAGCCCATGGCACATTTTGATTTGTACCGCATTTCTACACTGGCCGATCTGGAAACGGCCGGGTTCTTTGATTATCTGGACGAGGGCGCCGTGGTCGCGGCAGAATGGAGCGAGAACGCCGCTTCTCTTCTGGCGGAACAGCGGGCCATTCGCATTGACATTGTTTCCACCGGCGACACCAGCCGCCGCATCACCATCGAGGGGGCGCAGCTATGATCGTTCTGGGGGTGGACTCCACCGGTAAAACCGCCAGCACCGCCATTGTGCGGGACGGCGTCCTGGTGTACGAAAATTATCTGGCCGCCGGGCTGACCCACAGCGAAAGTCTTGTAGCCCTTTGTGATGACGCTTTGCGCGCCGCCAAACTGCATGTGCGGGATGTGGATCTGTTTGCCGTGACCCACGGGCCCGGCAGCTTCACAGGGCTTCGCATCGGGCTGGCAGCCGTAAAAGGATTGGCCATGCCCCGGCAAACTCCTTGTGTGGGCGTTTCCACATTGGAAGCGCTGGCCTGGGGGCTTTGTACGAACGGCACCGCCCTCTGTGCACTGGACGCGCGCCGCGGCGAGGTATACTACGCTGCTTTTTCCGTGGCAGATGGCACCGTCACCCGGCTCTGCGAGGACGCCAGCGCACCGGCTGCACAGCTGGAAGAACTGATGATGTCGCTGCCCGGGCCGGTCTGGTGCTTTGGCGACGGCGCACAAATTGTATGGGACGCATGGCACGAACGCAGGCCGGACCTTCAGCTTTGGCCCGCGGAGTACCGGCTTTGCCGGGCGGGCTGTGTATGCCGTGCCGCACTGGCGGCAGGTACGCCGGTTTCTCCGGCCGAGCTTGTTCCGGAATATCATCGTCTCAGTCAGGCAGAACGCGAACGTGCAAAACGCACGTCCACACAATAATAGAGAGGAAGGATCTCATATGAACAAACCGATCGCACTCGGCGCCGATCACGGCGGCTGGGCATTAAAGGAAGCCGTAAAACAGCATTTGGACGCGCTGGGCGTGGCCTATCAGGACTTTGGTACATACAGTGAAGAGTCCGTGGACTATCCCGACATGGCCGTTCCCCCCTGCGAGGCCGTTGTCAAGGGTGAATGCGAAAAAGCCCTTCTGTTCTGCGGAACGGGCGTCGGCATCAGCATTGCTGCCAACAAGGTCAAAGGCATTCGCGCCTGCTGCTGCAGCGACACGTTCAGCGCCAAGTACACCCGTATGCACAACGACGCCAACGTGCTGTGCATGGGCGGACGCGTTGTGGGCGCCGGTCTCGCGTGCGAGCTGGTGGATGTATTCCTGAACACCGAATTTGAGGGTGGACGCCATGCCCGGCGCATCGCCAAAATCACTGAGATCGAGAACCGCTGAACGATATCAATTAAAAAACAAAGGAGTCTGACAAACATGAGCAAGACCGTCATCATGGATCACCCCCTGGTACAGCACAAAGTGAGCCTGCTTCGCAACAAAAACACCGGCACCAAGGAATTCAAGGAGCTCGTCAGCGAGCTGGCCATGCTTCTTTGCTATGAGGCCACCCGTGACCTTCCCACCGAAGAGGTAGAGATCGAGACGCCCATCGCCGTGGCCAAAACGCACATGCTGTCCGGCCGCAAGGTTGCGCTGGTTCCCATTCTGCGCGCCGGCCTCGGCATGGTGGACGGCATGCTGGCCCTGATCCCCGCTGCAAAAGTCGGCCACATCGGCATGTACCGCAACGAGGAGACGCTGGAGCCTGTGGAGTACTACTGCAAGCTGCCCGCAGACATTGCCGAGCGCGAAGTCATCGTTCTGGACCCCATGCTGGCCACCGGCGGCTCTGCCTGTGACGCCATCACTCAAATCAAAAAGCGCGGCGTGAAGAACATCAAGTTCATCGGCATTATCGGCGCACCCGAAGGCCTGAAACGCCTGCAGGAACTCCATCCCGACGTGGACATCTACATGGCTGCGCTGGACGAGCGCCTGAATGAGAACGGCTACATCGTACCGGGCCTGGGCGACGCGGGCGACCGCATTTTCGGCACCAAATAATTTTTGTGCCACGACTTTCAACAAAGAGTGGAGAATGAATCTATGGCAAAACGCGAACTGAGAAGAAAGGTGCTGGCAACCATCGCCACGGTGCTTGTCATGTGCTGCGGCCTTGCGCTGTGTATCTGGCTTTTGCTCACAAGCGAGGTGTTTTCTTCCACGATCCGCTGGCTGATGCTCGCGTGTACCGTTGGTCTTGGCATTGCGATCATCGGTCTTCTGGTGTGCAAAATCCAGGAGATCCGCACCCTGTCAAAACTGGTAAAAAAAGAGGCAGAGCTGCCGCAGCCGGCCTCTGATGCGCCGCAGCAGCCGGAGCCTGAACTTCAGCCCCTGCAGACATTGGACGAGCCGCTGCCCGTTGAGGAAACACCGGCTCCCGCACCTGCACCCGTAGTGCAGCCGGAGCAGCCTGTTGTCCCGGTCATGGCGGCACCCAAGCCCGTGCAGGCTGCAGTACATACGCCGATGCCCGAAAAGCAGGAACAGGAGCCTGTGGAACAGCATCACTGGCAGCCCATCAACTTCAAGGCAGTGGATCAGCAGTACAAGGCTGCTCAAACTGCCCGTGTCAAGGCGATGGAAGACGCACGCATTGCGCAGGAGCAGGCGCGCCGTCTGGCCGAACAGGCCCGGCTTCAGCAGCAAGTGCAGGAGCAGGCCAGCGCTGCACAGGCCGCGCAGCCCGTACAGGCGCCGCAGCCCTCTCCACAGCATTCGGCACGCGAAGAGGAACTTCTTCAGCGTGCACACGAGCAACAGCAGGCCCGCCGCGCAGAGCAAATCCGCCTGGCAGATGCCGCGCGCACCGGTCAGCTGCCCCGCATTACCAATGAGATGATCGCACAGGAAGAGGCGCGCCTTGCAGCGCTGGCCCGTCAGGCAGAGGCGCAGCGGCTGGCACAGTCCACAGCGCCGGCCCCGCAGCCCGTTGTTCCGGTTCAGGCGGCCGCACCGGCCACCCCCGTCGCACAGGTTCCTGCGGAACCGAAGCCCGCAGCTGTTCCCGCGGCGGCTCAGCCCGTGAAGGAATCCGCTTCCACGTGGGGGCAGGCCTGGAGCGCTCCTCGCACAGAGGCACCCGCACCGCGTGCGGGTGCGGAGGCTCCCGCACCTGCAGAGCACGTAGAGCGCACCCCCATCGCCTGGCCTGCGCCTTCCAAGCCTGCGCGCACCACACAGATTCCGAAGATCACCGATGAGATGATCGCCGCGCAGAACAAAGCGCGTTTTCAGACCGCGGCACGCACCGGTCAGCTGCCCAAGATCACCAATGATATGGTGGCTGCCGCCAAGAGCCAGAACCAGTTTCAAACGGCGGCGCGCACCGGCCAGCTGCCCAAGATCACCGATGATATGGTAGCTGCCGCCAAGAGCCAGAACCGGTTCCAAACGGTGGCGCGCACCGGCCAGCTGCCCAAGATCACCGACGATATGGTGGCTGCCGCCAAGAGAGGGAAACCGACGCAGACGCTTGGCAATTTTGCAGCGCATTACCAAAAAGGTTCCAAGTCGGCTGATTCTTATTGGAAATCTCAGAATCAAAAATAAAGGACGTTGTTCCGGGGCTTTGAAGCAAGTCTTCAAAGCCCTTTTTCTTGCAAAAACGGGATTTCTACTTTTTGTCGAGTGACTTTCGGGCGCACATATGGCATACTGAGCACAGGAGGGATGGACATGAATGCGGAATACACAGGCCGAAAAATCGCACAGCTTCGCAAACAGAAAGGTTTGACGCAGCGGGAACTGGCGGTAGCTCTGCACGTCACGGACAAAGCCGTCAGCAAATGGGAGCGCGGCCTCAATTATCCGGATATCGCACTGCTGGAGCCGCTGGCGGAAGTCCTGGAAGTGACCGTGACTGAACTGCTGCAGGCCCGGGATCAGCCTCGGGATCAGTCGATGTCCATGGGCGAAGTGGAAAAGCTGGTGACGGGTTCTCTGGCCCTTGCCGACGGGGAAAAGCAAAAAGCTCTGGCCGGCAGAAGCCGGCGGCTTTTCCTTTATTTGCTTTGCGCGGCGCTCGCCGCGGCGGAAATTTCCCTGCTGCTTTTTCTCGGTTTGCGTGAATATCTGGTTCTGGAGATTTTCTGGAATCTGGAAGGGCTTTCTCTGTTCTTCGGCGGCTGGTTCTGGCTGACGCGCTATACCCGGCTGCCCGCTTATTACGATCAAAATGCCATTGGCTTTGTAAGCGCGGGCATTTTGCGGTTGCACCTTGCCGGCGTGCGCTTCAACAATCGAAACTGGCCTTCTATTTTGCGTGCCGGACGCATCTGGGGCGTGGTCACACCGCTTTCCTATCCACTGGTATACGGGGCAATCTGTAAGCTGTTTCCACAGTATCTTCCCACGCTGTGCCTGGTCATTTTATTGATCTATCTCTCTTCACTGTTCATACCGCTTTTCTGGGCCGGAAGAAAATACGCATAAAAAGGGTCCTCCCCTGCCGGGGAGGACCTTTTTAACTCAAACGAATCTGCCAGCCTTTGCCGTCGCGGTGCAGCCAATCGCGTACCGTGGCAGGTTCCTGCCCGCCTTTGGCCGGGTCCAGGCGAAAAGCCGAGAGGATGACTCCTGCCAGCACCGCCTGAACGCTGCCGCTCCACACGCCGCCGCTCAGAAAGGGAACCGACAGGTTCAAGGGTTCCAGCAGAAGCTGTGCGGTCAAAAAGGCGACCGCCGCCAGTGCCAGCATCCGCCCTGCCGCGCTTCGCACGCGCAAAACCGAGCGCCACAGAAGGACCAGACAGACGATGAGCGCCCCCAACAGCACCAGCGCAGCCGGTCTGCCCAGCGCATGAGCACTCCAGGTCAATGGATCGTCGGAGCCCAGCAGACGAAACAGCGACTCTTCCGTGAGCCCCTGAAAAAGATTTTCCGGTACGCGGTCCGCCCATTCAGAAGTCAGCGGCTGCAAGGGCGATTTCCCCTGCCAGATGGTCAGCCGCAGCAGGTCCAGCCAGCCGCCGCCCGCGGGGTCGGAAAAGGGATTGCCTCTTTCCAGCATTCGCTCCACCAGATGCGGGTTGGACAGGCATCCGATCGCGGGAAGGCCCACCGCCACAGCAGCTGTCAGGCCCATGCTTCTGCCGCGCCCCCATCCAAACCAATCGCGCCATCCGCAATACAGGCAAAGCACCAGTCCGGTCAACAGAATGCAGATGGCCTGCGACAGTGCAGGCAAATAGAGCGCTGCCAGCAGCAGCGGCACAATGGCCGCACCGCTCAAAAGCAGACCGGCCAGTCTCTTGCCCCGCTGCCGGTACAAAACCGCTGCGTAACCCAACACCAGAAAACCGCACAGCGGCCGTGCGTAAATTCGGGCTCCATTGATTGTGGGCGTACAAAGCGCGGTGCCCAGCACCAGTGCCAGAGCGCCGCCACAAATCAGCCAGGTATGGCGCATCCATGCCACAAGGTCCGTTCCAAAATATACCACGGCCAGCACGGCAACCGGTACACAGCCCCGCACAAGCAGAGACGCCACTTCTCCGGACCCGTCCGGCCCCAGGCGAAGCTCGCCAAAAACACGCAGCGCCGTTCCCAGCACAAACAGCATTGCCACCCAAAGAAACGGCCCCCAGGCGGAACGGGGGCGGTGAACTTCGTCCAGCCTACCGCCTACCAGCACCGCGTCCCCCATACTTTCCACGGTCTTGCGCGCTGCCTGTTCGGGCGAATCCGCCCCGGCCAAAAATGCCTCGTACTGATCCTCAAGATGTGCTTTCAGTTCCGCTTTGACGGGCTGTACCGCCGCACGGCAGCGCAGCTGCGCAACGGCCCGGTCCAGCCATTGTTCCAATTGTGCGGGCAGCATCAGCCATTCCCCCTTTGCAGCTGTGCCGGGTGCAGCACGCGGTTAATGGCAGTACTGACCCGGTCCCATTCCTTTTGCTGTACATCCAAAGCCTGCCGGCCCACCTGCGTCAGGTGGTAATATTTTCGCGGTTTTCCCGCCGTGCCTGCGGCCTCGTAACTTTCGATTTTCCCTTCCTGCTCCAGCGTGTGCAAAATGGGATACAGCGTTCCGGCTTTCAACAAGAACGTGTCGTTGGAACGGTTGCCAAGTTCCTCGATCATCTGATAGCCATACATATCGCTCTCCTGCAAAAGCCGCAGAAGCAGCATTTGTGTGGATCCGGGAACCAGATTTTTCTGCTGCATTTTTTCGCCTCCAATATATAGATTATCTATATTTGTATTATACATAGATAATCTATATATGTCAAGACTTTCCTACTTTTTAACACACTTCCATTTCTTGTGCAGCGTCTGCCGGTGCCCCGCCAATATTCCGCAGCCGGCTTTCGTATGCAAGCGACTTGCCATCCCTTACAAGGGCCTTGCGATATTTTATGTATATGTTATATTTAGACAGGAACCGGTACACAAATGAAGAATGGTGCGGATTGACTAAAACAACTGAAACGGCACGTTTGCTTACACTTGCCGGAATGCTCACTGTACATACGCACTCGTTGTATTTTTTATTCGATCAGTGTCGCCCGGAAAGGAGAATGTACCATGCAGCTGCAACAAATTCATCATATAGCTATCATCGTGTCCGACTATGCGGCAGCCAAAGAATTTTATGTTAAGAAGCTAGGATTTTCTGTAATCCGCGAAAACTTTCGCCCCGCACGGGGCGATTGGAAATTGGATCTGCGCTTGGGCGAAGGTCCCGATTCCATAGAATTGGAAATTTTCGCACAACCAAATGCTCCACGCCGTCTCACTCGCCCTGAGGCATGCGGACTGCGTCATCTGGCATTTCATGTTGAAGATATCTTCGCCACAATTGCGGAATTGAACACCCAAGGGATCCATTGCGAGCCTGTGCGCTTTGACGAATTTACCGGAAAACCAATGACATTTTTCTTTGACCCGGATGGCCTTCCCTTGGAATTACATGAATAACCCTATGCACTCCAATATGTGCCGCGAAATCTTTGTGCATTTTCACGAATAATTTAGCTTGAAATTGTGCAATATAACTAATATAATAGGAACACCGCAAGAGAGTTGCTTGCGGCATGGCCACAAGCAGGCGGCCATGTTGGGAAAGAATGAGAAAAGAGGTTATTGTTATGTTTAAGATGATTCGTGAATTTGCAAAATACCATCTGTCTGACAACGCAATGAATTGCTGGGGACGCGAAAGCCTGTTCTTCTGAGAACAGATTTAAAAAAGGTCCGCACAGGGATCCCTGTGCGGACCTTTTTTATTGAAACTTTCAGTCAGGCTTCACCAAAACGCGCTCAACTGGCCATCATACGGCGTGGAAAAAGCGGAAAACAGCCAGCCTCGGTCTGTGAGGGTCATGCGAAGCGTGCAGGCCGCGCCGCTTTCATAACAGGTTTCAAACACGATTTCCTGTTCTGTCCGGGAAATCAGCTCAAAGGAGGCGGGATACGGGCATTGCTTCCCATTTCCCTGCCCGACCTGCAGCACATAAAGCTTTCCTTCAAAGTCCGCATACAGCGACTGTCCCACCAGCGGCGCAGACCCCGGCGCAATGGACTGACTTTCCACCGGTGCATAAGCCTGATGCAGCTTTTTGAACAGTTCGAAGTCGAACAGCGAACGCAGATAATCTGCGAGATCGGCGGAATCTTCAAATGCCTTTTCTCGCACATATTGATATGGCAACCCGGTCTCCCAGACATCCGTGTCATCGGACGAGAAACCCGGCTCCACTGTGAACGCGCGATAAGCCTCCATCGCCGCCACGTATCGCGCCTGCTGCTCTGCATTCAGAAAATCCGGCACCGCCATGATGTACTCCACAATGGTTCCCTCAGGCACCTGAAAATCATATTTTCCGGTAGGCTGGTAATCCTCCTGCATCCAGTCCGGTATAGAGACCGACTGAGATGCCGCCTGGGAGGGCGCGGCCGCTGAGGATGCAAATTCTGCCGCGCTGCATCCAATCAAAAGCAGAACCGCACAGAGAAACGCAATCCACTTTCTCATACCTCTCAACCCCTCTCGTTTATAAAAACGAAAAAGAAGAGGCAAGTATTGCATAAAACCGAAAATTCATTGACAACGCCTCCGGTCACGTCTATATTCAAGGTGAAAACGGGGGTGAGTTTATGGCCGAACCGGGACGCAGTTCGTACTGCTGGCTTTTGCCGCGGGATGTCTTGTGCTCAGCATTCGCCATTTTCAGCAAAAGGGCTTTTTGTGGAACAATGCCTGGCTATTCGCTTCCGAACAGGAACGCAAACATATGGACAAAGCCCCTCATTACCGTCAGTCCGCCATCGTGTTTGCATTGCTTTGCCTGATTTTTCTTCTTTTGGCTGCGGAAGTCCGATGGAAAACCAGCTGGCTCCTTTGGCTGGTGGGCGGCACGATGGCTGTCACATTGGTCTACGCCGTGGCATCTTCCGTCCGCAGAGTTTAACAAAACCGGGTCCCAATACAGGGACCCGGTTTTTTGATGATATCAGACAGGTGCAGCTTCCTGCTCTTCCCAACGCGCCCGCACCAGACGATTGACCAGGAAAATCACCACTTCTTCTCCCAACAGAACCAGCGCCCAGGGACTTTTCAAAAACAGAACCACTTTTCCCAAAAAAGGAATGTGCGTTACATACGTTCCCAAAATGTCCGAACGAACAGTTTCATATCCGTCCAAATCGGTCGTGTGTTCCGGGTGCGTTCGGTAGAGCAGCTGCCCCAGCTCCCCATCCCATTCTGTGTGGCTGAAGCGATGCGTTTCAGTAATTTGTTCCCCAAACCGGTTCGCGCGGAAGGTGATGATTTGCTCGGGCTCCAATGTCAGAGAAGCATCCGGTGAAACCTGACGCACAAGGACCAGCGAAAACGTGGGAATGGTAGGCTCCATGCTTTGGGACAGCACCACATAGCAGCGGAAAGGCAGCAGACGCCCCACCTGCTGGGGAAACAACAGGTAGGTGCCAATACATAGGGCAAGCACCCCCATGAGCAGCCAAAAGACTGCGGCCCTAATTCGCTCAGCCATTTCTTCCACTGCGCCCCGTTTCTTTCAATCAGCTCAAGGTTGCCGTCACGTCAAATTGAATCGGTGTATCGGCGGACACCTTGTCCGCCACATTGTCACTGTTGACCGTGGCCTTGATGGTGTATGTGTTGGTTCCTTCAATGGCCGTATCCGTGAAGCTGGTACCGGAACCGCTCACGCTGCCTCCGCCGCTCTGCGTAACCTCAAAGGTAAAATCAGATGTGCTCGGGCCCGAATCTCCTTTTACCGCAATTTCCAAATCCAACTGCGTTGCCAGATCTCCCTCATTCTCCACCGTGAACGTCACATCACCCGAAGCGGAAGGATATGCATCCAGCGTGCCGCTGTCGCTGTTCATGGTGAAGTTGCTGGTCTCTACCGTGACGGGTTTGCGCAGGGTCACTGCCGTCGTACTTGCCGTTGCGGTGGTTTTGTCGTACACGGCAAACGTGCCCGCAGAGGTCACCACAACTGCTGCTGCCGTTGCCAGAGAAAGCCAGGTTGTCTTTTTGAACATGATCCGATCCCCTTTTCGTCTACTTTTTTTGTATTGTTTTCAGCAATGGTTATCATATCACATGTCCAAAATATTGAAAAATACCTGTTTCTTTATAAGTAGCCATATCAAAATTGATATGGCTTTTTTTAAATTTAAATCTTCTGCAAATTGTTTCAAAAAGGAGCGGGCCGGCTGAGACAGCTCTTCTCTGTCCCGGTGAAGAAGCAGCAAATTTATCTGCACCGGAGCATCTGTCAGCGGTACGCTGCAAATTTGGGAGCACTGCAGTTCCTCCCGCTGCCACGCATTGCCCACAATGTATCCGTTGGTACTGCGCAGCATACGCAGCACCGAGTGATAGCTGTTGACCGTGATGGTCCGCCGCGGCCATTCGCTGGGGCGCCGGAGATCATCCAACAGCGTCTGGTTCAGATGGCTGAAAAAATCCCCCGGCAGAAGAACACGCGGGTACTCAAACGATCGGCGGCATTCCAAGCCGTCCGCCTTTGCCAAAGGATGGTCCCGCCTGACATGAACATACATCGGACGGGGATCATCCAGCGGCGTCACGCACACATTTTTGCCGGCAGCCATCTTTAAAAACACCGGCAGCTGCGTGTCGTTCACCACTGCCAGGCCGATTTCGGCATCCAAAGCAGCCACCTTTTCCAGGGCAGGCTCCAGCGTGGTTTCGTAAAAACACAGCTCGGTATCCTGCGCTGCCATGTGCTCGTAAACATGCAGCAAAAGTTCATCTTTTAAAAAGAGCAGCGCCACCGCCACATGCAGCCGGCTGACCAGCCTGGCGTCCTGCGTGTCCCGCAGCCGCTCCAGCATCTGGAATTTATCCAAAATGGACTGGGCCTAGTAATACATTTGCCGCCCGGTCTGTGTGGGGCGCACCCCTTTGCTGGTGCGTTCCAAAAGTTCGCAGCCCATTTCCTTTTCCAATGCATTGATGGTGCGGCTCAGGCTGGGCTGGGCCACAAACAGTTTCTGCGCAGCTGCGCTGATGCTGCCGCAGTCCACCACTTCGATAAAATATTGAAGCTGCCTGCGCTGCATAATCGTTCCTCCTTTTCCCCGCGGTTTCCGAAACAGTTCATTCATGGTTTCGGCTATTTTTTACTGCTTTAATCTGCAAATATCCCTGCTTCTTCACAAAAAACAGGCAGCAGATTGCTCTGCTGCCTGTTTTGAATTGACTTTATCTTATTTGGACAGACGGGCACGCAGGTCAGCCAGCTGTTTGCGCAGCTCAGCGGGCACACGCTCGCCGATCTGATCGTACAGCTCCTCTACGCCCTTGACGTCTTCCAGCCACAGATCGTTGTCGATCTCCAGCAGGCCCTTCAGGACATCCAGAGTGATGTCGGACAGGCCTTCGATGTTGATGTCTTCTGCCTTAGGCACATAGCCGATCGGGGTTTCCACCGCGTCCACTTTGCCCTCGCAGCGATCCAGCATCCACATCAGGACACGCATGTTGTCGCCGAAGCCCGGCCAAATGAAGTGGCCGTTGTCATCGGTGCGGAACCAGTTGACATGGAAGATCTTGGGAGCTTTGTCGCCCAATTTCTTGCCCATCTCCAGCCAGTGGCCGAAGTAGTCGCCCATGTTGTAGCCGCAGAAGGGACGCATGGCCATCGGGTCACGGCGGACAACGCCCACAGCGCCGGTAGCGGCAGCAGTGGTCTCAGAAGCCATGGCAGAGCCCACATACACGCCGTGCTCCCAGCTGAAGGACTGGTACACCAGCGGAGCGGTCTTCGCGCGGCGGCCGCCGAAGACCATCGCGGTCACAGGCACGCCCATGGGGTTGTTGAACTCTTTGGACAGGCAGGGGCAGTTCTCAGCCGGAGCCGTGAAACGGGAGTTGGGATGAGCCAGCTTGCCGCCGTTGGCAACATACTCTTTGCCGTTGACGGGGATACCGGTCCACTCCTGAGCATCCTCGGGAGGATTCTTATCCAGGCCTTCCCACCACACAGTGTTGTCCGCCAGGTTGTGGGCAACGTTGGTGAAGATGGTGCCCTTCATGGTGGTGTGCAGCGCGTTGGGGTTGGATTTCTCGTTGGTGCCGGGGGCAACGCCGAAGAAGCCGTTCTCGGGGTTGATGGCATACAGACGGCCGTCCTCACCGATGTGCATCCAGGCGATGTCGTCGCCTACGGTCCACACTTTGTAGCCCTGTTTTGCATAAACCTCAGGCGGAATCAGCATGGCCAGGTTGGTCTTGCCGCAGGCAGAGGGGAAGGCAGCGGTGATGTATTTGGTCTCGCCATTGGGGCACTCGATGCCCAGGATCAGCATGTGCTCGGCCATCCAGCCCTCTTTCATGCCCTGGTAGGAAGCGATGCGCAGAGCAAAGCATTTTTTGCCCAGCAGCACGTTGCCGCCGTAACCGGAGTTGATGGACCAGATTGCATTCTCTTCGGGGAACTGCACAATGTAGCGGTTCTCCTCGTTGATGTCGGCTTTCGCGTGCTGGCCGCGCACGAAGTCGTTGGAATCGCCCAGCTGACGCAGCGCTTTCACGCCGATGCGGGTCATGATGTCCATGTTCAGGACAACGTAGATGGAGTCCGTGACCTCAATGCCCACTTTGGAGAACGGGC
Organism: Ruthenibacterium intestinale; assembly: GCF_040096265.1. Lineage (NCBI taxonomy): Bacteria > Bacillati > Bacillota > Clostridia > Eubacteriales > Oscillospiraceae > Ruthenibacterium > Ruthenibacterium intestinale. The sequence goes on along the minus strand of NZ_JBBMFA010000094.1, from coordinate 24,936 downwards.
TGCCGATGGGGCCCATGCAGTACGGAATCACGTACATGGTGCGGCCTTTCATGCAGCCGGTGTACATGGGAACCAGTTTTGCTTTCATCTCTTCGGGGTCCATCCAGTTGTTGATGACGCCCGCGTCTTCTTTGTTCTTGGTGCAGATGAACGTGCGGCCCTCTACACGGGCAACGTCGTTCTTCGCGGTGTGATGCAGAACGCAGCCAGGCAGTTTCTCCTGGTTCAGTTCCGTCATTTCGCCAGTTTTGAAGGCTTCCTCGCGCAGAGCGCGCAGCTGACCCTCAGAGCCGTCGATCCAAATGGTCTTGTCCGGAGTCATCAGGCCTTCCATTTCTTTGACCCAGTCCAGAACATGCTGATTGTTCGTCAAAGCCATAATTGAATCACCTTTCCTTTAAAAAATCCCTCTCGCATAAAGTGGTGAACAGAACAGTTCGATCAAAATGCGATTTGGTTTCATTATACCTTTTTGTTAAAAAAAACACAAGATTTTTCCGCGAAAAAGCCGCACTCTTTTTCCCGGATGTGCCGATTGTTCGCTTTTTGCGGATATCTTTGCAAAAAAGGCGGTCGTCCCGCAGGACGGCCGCCTAGCCGAAATTACTTCGCAGCTTCCACCAGAGCCTTGGTGTCGCGGGCAATCATCAGTTCCTCGTTGGTGCAGATGACCAGCACTTTCACGCGGCTGCCTTTGCCGCTGATGTCCATGATGTCGCCGGTGCGTTTGCAGTTTTTCTCCGGATCCACGGAAATGCCCAAAAAGCCCATGTTCTCGCACACACTGGCACGCATGCGATAATCGTTCTCGCCGATGCCGCCGGTGAAGACCACGCAGTCCAGACCGCCCATGGCCGCAGCATAAGAACCGATGTATTTCTTGATCTGATAAGCCAGCATCTCGGTGGCCAGCTTGGCGCGCTCATTGCCGGCATCCGCCGCATTGGTCACGTCGCGCATATCGCTGGAAACGCCGGAAACACCCAGCAGGCCGCATTTCTTGTTCAGGTAATCGGCCATCTCCTGACCATGGATGCCCAGTTTCTGCTCCATGTAAGTCACAACACTGGGGTCTAGGTCGCCGCAGCGGGTGCCCATCAGAACACCGGCCAGCGGGGTCAGGCCCATGCTGGTGTCCATGCACTTGCCGGCTTTGACCGCGGAGATGGAGCTGCCGTTGCCCAGATGGCAGGTGACCATCTTCAAATCGCTGCTGTTCAGGTACTCAGCAGCCGCCATGCTCACATAGCGGTGGCTGGTGCCGTGCGCGCCATAGCGGCGGATGGAGTACTTTTCATACATCTCATAGGGAACGCCGTACATATACGCCTTGGCGGGCATGGTCTGATGGAACGTGGTGTCGAACACAACCACGTTGGGGACCTTCTCGCCAAATACAGCCTTGGCGCTGCGCAGGCCCTGCACGTGTGCCATGTTGTGCACGGGAGCCAGCGGTGCGATCTCTTCGATTTTGTCGATGATGGCATCGGTGACGATCTCAGATTTGGTAAAGAACTCGGCGCCCTGCACCACGCGGTGACCGATGGCGGAAATCTCGCTCTTGTCTTTCACCACAGCGCCCTCGCCCGTGGTCATCATTTCGACTACCTTCATGAACGCCTCAGTGTGCGTGGGGAACGGCACCTCCTGGCTCCATTCGCCGCCGTTGGCCTTGTGGGTGATCTTGCTGCCTTCAATGCCGATGCGCTCGCACAGACCTTTGCACAGCACGCTTTCGTCCGTCATATCAATGAGCTGATATTTCAGAGAGCTGGAACCGCAGTTGATGACCAGAACTTTCATAGTTTCTTTTTCCTCCTAAACGTTTCAAATGCCCGCCTTTTGATCAGCAGGCACTTTTCTTCCTTATCTTTTTTATTATATAATGGTAAAAATTCATTTGCAAGGCACGAAAGGGGTTTTATGTTGAAAATCGTTGGAATCATAGCGGAATACGACCCGTTTCACGCCGGGCACGCCTGGCAGATTCAGCAGGCACGGCAGGCGGGCGCCCGGGCCGTGGTGTGCGTGATGAGCCCTTCCGTAGTCCAGCGGGGCGGATGCGCTCTGTTCCCCACCCCGGTGCGGGTGCGGGCGGCACTGGCGGGCGGCGCGGATCTGGTGCTGTCCCTGCCCGCTCCCTACGCCACGTTGAGCGCCGAGGGGTTTGCCGCGGCCGGCGTGCATCTTTTGAGCATGCTGGGTTGTGTGGACACCCTGTGTTTCGGCGCGGAAACCCCTGACCCGGAACTTCTGCACCGGACGGCCCAAACGCTCCGCAGGCCGGAGTTCCAGCGGGAGATGCGTCATGCGCTGCGCCAGGGCGGCGGCTTTGCCGCAGCCCGAGCTGCCGCGGCCGAAGCCGTTCAGCCGGGCGCGGCAGCTCTGCTGGCCAGCCCCAACAACATTCTGGGCGTAGAGTATTGCAAAGCGATTCAGGCTCAGAAAAGCCCGCTGCAGGTTTTCGCTTTGGCACGGCGCGGTGCCGCCCACGGAGAAGCCACCCCCGGAGACGGCTTTGCCAGTGCCAGCGCCCTTCGCACGCTGTTTCAAGCCGAGGGTGCCGACGCGATGGCGCCCTACGTTCCGGCCGCCTGTCTGCCCCTGTATCTGCAGGCGCAGTCGGAAGGCCTGTTTCATGATCCCACAGCAGGCTCCATCGCGATCCTGTCACGGCTGCGCGGCCTCTCCGCCCAGGATCTGCTTCGTGTCCGCGGCGTGAACGAAGGGCTGGAGCACCGTCTGTACCAGAGCATCCAGTCCGCAGTGAGCCTGCCTGCCCTCTACGCAGATTTGAAGACCAAGCGCTACGCCCACGCCCGACTGCGCCGGCTGGTTCTGGACGCCGCGCTGGGGTACGGAAAGCAGATCCCCGCCCTGCCGCCCTATCTCCACGTTCTGGGTGCCAGCGAGCAGGGGTTAGCCGTGCTGAAAACTGCCAAAGAGACCGCACAGCTTCCCCTCTCCACCTCTCTGGCCCGGCTGCGGGACATCGCGCCCGACTGTGAACGCATCGCCCGCGCCCACAGCGACGCAGAGGATCTGGCAGCGCTGTGCCTCGCCCGGCCCCAGCCCTGTCAGACCGCCTACACGCAACCCTTTCTTCGCGTTTAACGATCAAAAAGGCCCCGTTCCCAAAGGAACGGGGCCTTTCTTTATGCGTAATGATACACCTTCCGGAACCGAACCAGACACCAGATGGACACCGCCAGCGACAAAACTTCCGCCACCGGGATGGCCAGCCAGATGCCGTTGACGCCCCAGATGCGGGGCAGCACGAAAATGCACAAAACCAGGAAGCCAAAAGTGCGCAGGAACGATAAAAACGCCGACACCTTTCCATTGGACAGCGCAGTGAACAGGCCCGAGGCAAAAATGTTCACGCCCTTGAGCAGGAAGGAGATGGCATACAGCAGCATTCCGTGCAGGGCAATGTCGAACACCTGCGTTCCGCGCCGGGCGAAGAAGCCCACCACCGGGCCGCTGAACGCCAGCGAGGCACCGTAAGCCGCCGCCGAGCCCACCGCGATGAACAGCAGGCTGAGCCGGAACAGCTTTTGCAGGCGCTCGTGGTTCTGCGCCCCGTAATTGTAGCTGAACAGCGGGGCCACGCCGGAGGTATACCCCAGAAACATTGCCACAAACAGGAAATCCGCATAAAACACAATGGTGATGGCTGCCACGCCGTCCTCGCCCAGCCAGCGCATCATTTCCAGATTGAACAGGAAGGTGGTCACCGCGATGGCCAGGTTGGTGACCATCTCGGAAGAACCGTTGGCACAGGCCTGCACCAGAATGTCCCCACGCAGCACCGGCTTTGTGAAGTGGAGGTGCTGGCTGCGGCATACCGAAAAATAGATCAGCCCCGTCACGGCAGGGATCATGAAACCAATACCCGTGGCAATGGCCGCCCCCTTGATGCCCATTTGCAGCGGCACGATGAATACATAGTCCAGAATGATATTGGCCAGGCCCCCCGCCACGGTGGATATCAGCCCCAGATTGGGCCGTCCCGCTGTGACAAACAGATACTGAAACAACAGCTGAAGCACCGCGAAAGGCGTAAATCCGCTCATGTAGATGAGATAGTCATAGCAGTGCTGAAAAATGGCATCGCTGGCCCCCAGCGCCCGCACCAGCGGGGAAGCGAATACCAGGCCGCCCACGCCGATGAGAACGCCCAGGACTGTGCCTGCCGCCACCACCAGCGAAAAATTCTCCCGCGCCTCCTGATTTTTCCCCTCGCCCATCTGCCGGCCCACAATGGCGCTGCCGCCGGTGGCCAGCATAATGCCTACCGCAAACACCAGATTCAGCGCCGGATACACAATGTTCACCGCACTGAGCGCGCTGGTTGCCACAAAATTGGAAACAAATGCACCGTCCACCATGGTGTAAAACGAGTTAAAGATTAACATGATCATGGTGGGGATGGTAAAACGAAGCAAATACCCGGGCGTGACCGCCCGCTCCATGACGTTCATCAGAGTTCTCCTTTCTCCAGCTGACTCAATTGACAAAAAGACCGGTGAATGCTCTCCAGCATGTCGCACAGCATGGCCACCTCTTCCGGAGAATGGCGGCGCTCCACCTCATCCAAAGCCGCATACAGCACCCGGTCATACGCCCGGTATTCGGCGCGCACCGGCTCGTTGACGCTCAGGTAAAAGACCCGCTTATCTTCGTCGCTCTGGGTTTTGGTCACAAGGCCCAGCCGCTCCAGTTCCTTCACCTTCAGTGTCACGGCGGACTTGGCAATGTGCAGCATGTCCGCCAGTCGGCTGACCGTGCACTTGTCCGTATAGGCGATCAGATCCAGATACAACAGGCTGTTGTGCGTGATCCCCTGGGAAATGGCGCCGTTCGCCAGGCGAAGCTCATTGACCACCATGCCTACGTAGAAGCGTTCCATGCTCTGCCGCAGATCCATTTTCATCCACTCACTTTGTTTCATAAATATAATTATATTTGCTTAACTAATTGTAGCAAACCCGCCTTTTCCTGTCAACAGCCCGTAAAAAAACGGACCTCTCCATACAGAGAGGTCCGTTTTTTCGTGTTATCCGCGTCCAAACAAACGGGTTTTCCGCATCATTTTCGCGGCCAGCTGCGGCGTGAGCTGTTCCGCCTTCAGGCGCCAGCGCCAGTTGTTTCCGCCCAGCGTGGAGGGAGTATTGATGCGCCCCGCCGCCCCCAGGCCCAGCCAGTCGGCCATGGGGGTCACAGCCAGCTTTGCGGGGCTGGCAAGAACGCCCCGCAGCATGCCGTCCACCAGACCTTCTTCCTCATTCAGGCCCAGATAGGCAGTGGCTTTGCGCCGTTCTTTCGCGGGCGCATGGCGCAGCCAGTCGGCCACGGTGGTGTTGTCGTGCGTGCCCGGATACGCAATGCAGTTTTCCGGGTAATGGTGCGGCAGATACTCACTGTCGCCGGACGGATCAAAGGCAAATTGAAGCACCTTCATCCCGGGGAAGCCGCTGTCGCTGAGCAAACGGCGTACACTGTCAAACATCTCGCCCAGGTCCTCAGCCACAATTTCCGCTTTGCCCAGCTGCTGCTCCACCTTCCGGAACAGCTCCATGCCCGGCCCGTTGCGCCAGGCTCCGCCCCGGGCGTTTTTGGCACCATAGGGGATGGCGTAATAGGTGTCGAAGCCCCGGAAGTGGTCAATGCGCACCATGTCGTACAACTCCAGCGCAAAACGAATGCGCCGCACCCACCATTCGTATCCGGTTTTCCGATGATAATCCCAGTCATACAGCGGGTTGCCCCACAACTGGCCATCCTCAGAGAAATAATCCGGCGGGCAGCCCGCCACGGCCGTGGGGGTACCGTCCTCATCCAGCTGGAACAGCTGCGGTCCGGCCCATACATCGGCGGAATCTGCGGAGACATAGATGGGCAGGTCTCCCAGAATGCGCACTCCCTGCTTTTGGGCATGTGCCTTCAGCGCGCGCCACTGGCGCTGGAATTCGTATTGGCAGAATTTCCAAAAATGGACTTCGCTCTCGTGTTCGGCGTACAGCGCATCGATGGCGCTTTGGGCGTGGTCCCGCTGCGGCTGCGGCCACTGGCGGTAGTGGACCCCGCCGTTCAGTCCCTTGGCCGTCATAAACAGCGCATAATCTTCCAGCCACCAGCCCTGCTCATAGCAAAAGTGATAGTAGTCATCCGGATACCATTTCGAAAATTTTGCAAAAGCCTTGCGCAAAACGGCGAAGTGCGTTTTTTCCACTGTTTCGTAGTCCACCTTGCCGTCGGTGCCAAAGCGCAGAGTTTCATAATCGGTTTTTTTCAACAAGCCGTCTTTGCGAAGCAGGTCAAAATCAATGAAATAGGGGTTTCCCGCAAAAGCCGAACAGCTTTGATACGGGCTGTCGCCAAAACCGGTGGGAGAGACCGGCAGGATCTGCCAGACCGCCTGATGCGCCTTCTTCAAAAAATCAATAAAATCATATGCCGGTTTTCCCAGCGTGCCGATGCCGAACGGACCGGGCAGGCTGGCCACCGGCATTAAAATACCGCTTTCCCGCATGTAAATCCTCCTCGCGTGGGTTCAAAGTTCAACATAAGCATTATAAACGAAAATAAATGGATTTTCGCGCCAAAAAATCAGCGTTTTTTTTAGTGTTTTTCACAAGTAGCTATGGTATTATGTTATGGAGTTATACATAGCATGAGCACAGACTGGAGGCTTTCATGAACGGGACGAAAAAGCTTTACTACGATGAGCCCTACCTCGCGCAGTTCTGCGCAAAAGTACTTTCGTGCACCCCCCTGCACGGCGGGCAGTTTGCCGTTGTACTGGACCAGACCGCTTTTTACCCGGAAGGCGGCGGCCAGCCTGCGGACCACGGATCTCTGGGCGGTGCCTGTGTGCTGGACGCCCGGGACGAAAACGGAACCGTGGTGCACATCACAGCCTCTCCTGTGCGCGTGGGTGAGACGGTGCAGGGCGATGTGGACTGGATGCGCCGCTTTGACCATATGCAGCAGCACACCGGAGAGCATTTGCTCAGCGGTGTGATCAAGTCCCAGTTCGGCTACGACAATGTGGGCTTTCACATCGGGCCGGACGTGGTCCGTGTAGATGTGTCCGGCCCTTTGAGCGACGGAGAATTGCAGGAGATCGAGCAGGCGGTCAACTGGGTGATCTGGCAGAACGGACCTGTTCGGGCGCTTTGGCCCACTGCGGAAGAACTGGCGGACATGCCTTACCGCAGCAAAAAGGAAATTGAAGGCCCGGTTCGCATCATCGACGCAGCCGGTGCGGATCTGTGCGCATGCTGCGGCACCCACGTGGCACGCTGCGCCGAAGTGGGCGCAGTCAAGATCCTCAGTGCGCAGAACTACAAGGGCGGCACCCGCTTGTCGGTGGTGTGCGGCATGCGCGCGCTGCGGGATTACACACTGAAATGCGAAAACGCTTCCCGCATCAGCACCCTGCTCAGTGCCAAAGTCAACGAGATCGCTCCGGCGGTGGAGCATCTGCAGGACGAGGCCGACGCGCTGAAAGCACGGGTGGCCCGGCTGGAAACGGAACTGTTTGAAAGCCGCGCCCGGCAAATGGCCGGGGCCGAACATCCGGTGGTATTTGAAGATGACCTTCGGCCCGACAGCCTGCGCAGATTGTCCTGCGCGCTGAGCGGCGTATGCCCCGGCGTGTGCGCAGCTTTCTCCGGCAGCGATGAAACCGGCTATTCCTACGCACTGTTTGAAAAAGACGGCGACGTGAGTGAATGCAACCGCGCCATGAACAAAGCCCTGAACGGCCGCGGCGGCGGGCGGGGCGAAGTGGCGCAGGGAACGGTCCACGCCACCCGCGCCCAGATCGAAGCCTATTTTCAATCCATTTAAAACAAAAGCACCGGCCCGACGGCCGGTGCTTTTTATGGTTCAAGGCTCTTGCGATACTGCTGAATCAACAATTTGGCCGTGTCAAAATCCAGCTTTTCCTCCACGGCCAACCGCTTAATCAGCGCCACATAGGGGTCCGCCGCCTGCTCTTCCGTCAGGCGGATTTTTTGAATCAGCCGGTCCAGCCGCAGGCGAACGGTGGGATAGGTGACGCCATACGCCCCGGCCATTTCCTTCAGACTGCCTGACGCCAGCAGAAATTTTCGGATGAACTCCACATCCTCCTCTTCCAGCCCGGCCATCCACTCCGGCACCACTTCCACTGCCATGGATTCTTCCTCCTTACAAATCCTGAAGATTCATCTTCTCCAGTTCCCGCTGCTTTCTGCTCTTACTGCGCACCACCCCGTAAATGAGCAGAAAAACATAGGTGGGCAGATTTCCCAGAAGGAAATTCATCCCGATGGATGCCGCGATCACCAGCGGATCGGTGCTGGTTGTACTCTGGGGATAGTTCAAGCTGGAAAACAGCGCCCACAGCAGCGAAAGCCCCGGAAGGATCAGACCCGGCCACCACGCTTTCTTGCGCGCCAGCATGCGCTCCAAAAAACACAACCCCACAAATACGGCGCCCAAAACCAGCGGCACCAGCAACACAATTGTACCTGCCATGACTGCCATCTCATTTCTCCCCTTTCTGCCCATAGTATATACTTTAATTTTATTAAAGTCAATCTTTAATTTTATTTTTTATAAAATTTTATTTCCATCCAAAATCGCGGTGCATAAAGAGTCTCCCTCATACACCAGTTTCAGAGAAAAGAAGGGGACATCCCAAGCCAGAAGGTCCAAAAAAATGCGGTCCCCCTCCCAGAGTTCGAGCTTCGTCACCTGTGACACGGGCACCCAGGCCAGTTCGCCCTCATCACAGGCGTGAAGCGTGCCGGAAAACCGGGTGGAAGTGAACAAATGCATATATTCCGTTCCCCACTGGTCGGACACAAAGGTGACGATTCCCCGGGGCCGCACCTCTTCCAGTGCAAGGCCGGTTTCCTCCCGCACTTCCCGCCGGGCGCACTCTTCCGGGCTTTCGCCTTCCTCAAACTTTCCGCCCACGCCGATCCACTTGCCGGCGTTCTCATCCTGCTGCTTTTTCACACGGTGCAGCATCAAGTAGCATCCGTCTTTCTCCAGATAACACAGCGTCGTATTTTTCACGGTTCCACACTCCTTTGTATCAGCATACCACACCGGGCCGCTTTGTGGTATACTGTTTTCAAAACAGAAGGAGCGATGCGCATGACACAAGTGACAGCGGCACAGATGAAGCAAATCGAGCAGGCAGCCAATGCCGGCGGACTGTCTTACCTGCAAATGATGGAAAACGCCGGGCAGGCAGCGGCGCAGCTGGCATTAAAGCGATGCCCCGCTGCGCAGACTGCCGCCGTATTCTGCGGCAAGGGAAACAACGGCGGCGACGGATTTGTAGTGGCGCGGCTGCTGCATCAGGCAGGACTGCAGGTGCAGGTGATCCTGACCGACGGACCCCGGCCGGCCACGCCGGACGCTCTGACCAATTTCCAGCGGGCCTCTGCACGGGGCATCGTCATCCGTGAAAACAACGACGAAGCAGACGCTTTTATCCGGTCCGCGGACCTGCTGGTGGACGCGGTGTGCGGAACAGGCTTCCATGGAGAACTGCGCCCCGGCGCGGCACAGGCAGCTCGTCAGATGAAGGAAGCACCGGGCTTTGTACTGGCGCTGGATATTCCCAGCGGTGTGGAGTGCGACACCGGTCGTGTGGCCGAAGGTGCGGTCCTGGCCGACTGTACCGTAACCTTTCATGCTGCCAAACCCTGTCACACACTGGCCGCCCGGCAGTGCGGCGACATCGTGGTGGCAGACATCGGAATTCGGCTGTGATCCGACAAAAACATTCAAAAACGCCCGTCCGGCTTTGCGCCGAACGGGCGTTTTTTCTGTCTATCCTGGACCGGCATTCCGGCTTGCTTTAATTCTCTGTCTGAACATCCATCAGATACTCCAACTCCCAGCCGTCGTTCAGCCGCCACAACGCATAGAGCCGGCTCTGTTCGGAACACGCCGTTCCCCACGCCTGTTCCCCCTTCCACTGAACCCGGCAATGCCAACGAGCCTTTGGTTCCTTTTGCAGAGCCAGCGCATACAGCTGCCCGTGCAGATCCTGTGTTGTTTTCTGGGGCTGCGGCGTTCCACATGCCAGAAGACAAACCGCCAAACCCGCCACACAGATTGCCCAACGCCGCATCAACATCCCCTCCTTTGCCCATCATTATACTCAATATATTTAGTATAGTCAATGTCTTGAGCATGGTAGCATACAAATGAGGTGGGGCGTGTGATCAGTTACGAACCGTTTTACAAAACATTGTACCGCAAAAACATGACCGAATATCAGCTGATTTTCAAGCACGGCGTTTCGGCCAACACCCTCCATCGGATGAAGCACGGCAAAACCATTACATTGAAAACACTGGATACTTTGTGTTTTATCCTGGACTGTCCGGTTTCAGACATCATTGAATACCGCAAAGAATAAAAAAAAGCGGGATGCCTTGGCATCCCGCTTTTTGCTTAGTTGAGCGCTTTGTAAACGCGCTCCAGTTCTTCTTCATCCTCACTCACCAGGAGTACAGGATGCGTATAGTCCAGGCTCATCAGGCCCAGAATGCTTTTGGCATCCGCAATGCTCCCCTTGGCGTCGTGCACGCCGATATCGTTGTAGCAGCGAGATGCCGCGTTCATAATGTTTTTCACTTCATTGAAATTGGAAATCTTAATCTGCTTGACCATTTTGGTTTACCTCTCTTCCAGTCAGCATAGATTTGCGTACTTGTAAGGCCTCACCATCCAGTTTATGGTGTACTCTCCCGTCCTTACGTTGTGCATTATATCATAAGTTTTCCCATTTGTCTTGTATAAAATACACAAATCATGGTTTTGCGTTTCTTTTTCTCGCTATTCAACAAAACTGCATTTCACCAAATTTTGGTTTTGTGCAGTTCGGCAAGAAAAAAGAGGGACTGTTTGCAACTATTTTGTTTCAATCTCTTTGCCTTCACCTTTTTAAGGCTCCAAAAATCCATATTGAGAACAAATTGTTGCAGCAAAAGCTGTTTTTTGGGTAAATACATCTTCTATTCGGATGGTTGTTTTCCAAAATTCATGCTATAATTGAAAAAAAAGCACAGATGCGGTGAGAGAAAATGAATTTGAAATTTTACCGTGACCCACAGCAGGTACACGACTTATTAAATATGTTCAGCCAGAGCACCGGCGATTTTTATGTATTTTTTGACTGCCTCACCCGCACGGTCGCTTTTTCAGAAAATCTGAGGAATGTTTTTGAACATCCCGCGGCAGACAGGCTTGTGTGCACTTTGGAAGAGTGGCGCAAAAATGTGGATATGCGGGACATTGCCCGTCTGGAATCTATTTTTCAGGATCTGCTTGCAAAAAAGTACGACACCTATGATCTTTATTACCGTGCAGTAGACCGCAACGGAGAACTTCTCTGGATCAACAGCCGTGGGAAATGTTTCGCAGGGCCGGACGGCCGTCCGCTGTACGTTCTGGGGCGATTGTCCCGGGCCGTTCCCGCCGAACTGCCGAGCTCTGCGTCTGATTTTCAAATTGCCGAACTGAAAAAAGAGACGCAGAAGCTTCTTTCCGGCATCAAGGACGGATTCTTGCTTTTGGTGGACGTAGACGATTTGAAATCCATCAACCTGAAAAGAGGGCGCGATTTTGGTGACGCTTTGTTAAAAGATGTAGCCCACGTTATTCAGAACGAAACGCCCGGAGACCAGCGTTGCTTTCGTGTCAACGGCGACTGGTTTTCCATCAACCTGCCCGGGGCCAGCTCTTCTGATGTAACTGCCGCATTTGGCCGTATTCAGCAAAAGCTGTCCGGTCAGTGTACCCTGTCCGCCGGCTGCGTCTCTTACACAGACTATGCCACCCCTGATGCCGACACGCTGCTGCAATATGCGGAAATTGCGCTGGACACGTCCAAAGCCCACGGCAAAAACCAGTTAAATTTTTTCTCACCGGAAGATTACGAAAAAAGGCTGCGCACACTGGAACTGCGGGAAGAGCTGGAGGCAAGTGTGACTTCAGGATTCAGAGGATTTTCACTTTGCTACCAGCCGCAGATTTTCTCCGGCTCTTACGATTTGTATGGAGCAGAAGCACTGCTTCGCTACACCTCTCCCCGCCTGGGGCCGGTTTCCCCCGTGGAATTTGTGCCGATCCTGGAACAGACCGATTTGATTTATCCGGTGGGCATGTGGGTATTGGAAACCGCCTTGGCTCAGTGCAATGCATGGCGCGCCAAAGCCCCTCAGGTGCACATGAGCGTTAACATGTCTTACAGCCAACTGCGAAAAAGTACTGTGAAGCAGGATGTTTTGAACTCTCTTCGGCGCAGCGGGTTGCCCGGTTCCGCACTGACCATTGAAGTAACCGAAAGCATGGAACTTCTGAATTATCCCGATCTCAACCAAATTTTCCGCCAATGGAAAACTCATGGCATTTCCATTTCTGTGGATGACTTCGGGACGGGATACTCCAGTTTAAGCCGGCTGAAAGAAATGGACATCGACGAAATCAAAATAGACCGCTGTTTTGTAAACAACATTCAGAAAAGCGTCTATAATCAGCGTCTTTTAAACAACATCGTGGAACTGGCGGACGGTTGTCAGATCCACGTATGCTGCGAAGGCGTGGAAACAGCGGAAGAACTGGCCCTTCTGGAAAAATTGCAGCCCTCTTTGTATCAGGGCTTTTTATTTGCCCGCCCCTGCTCTGAAAAAGAGTTTTCCGCACAGTACCTGTGCCCCAAAGAGGAACTCCCATGGGCCTCGCTTCGCCAGAAAGTCAGCCTTCCTTCTTCCTCATCCGAAACGCTGCCTTCTCCGGACGCCTCGGAAGAAATTGCGCAGACCATTCTGAATGCGGAAACCGATATTTTCTATCTCAGCGATCTGGATACTTATGAATTGTATTACTTGAATCCTGCCGGCCAGAAAACCTTTGATGTGCGGGATTACAAAGGCAAAAAGTGTTATCAGGTGCTGCAGGGCGCCGATAAGCCCTGTTCCTTCTGCACCAATGCATTTCTGCGCCGTGACTCGTTCCATTTGTGGGAGAACAAAAACGAATACTGCGGACGCCATTTCCTGTTAAAGGATAAACTGGTGGAATATCAGGGCAAAAACGTGCGATTGGAAGTGGCGCTGGACATCACCAAGCAGGAACTGGTCAGCGAGCAGGCCCGCGAGCGTCTGGCTTTTGCAGACCGAATCGTGGGATATATGAACACGCTGTCGCGCCAGTCGGACTACGACCGGGCGGTGGGGCAGGTTTTGGCTTCGGTGGGTGATTTCTATCAATCGGATCGCGCCTATTTGTTTGAGCCGTCTCTGGTTCATCCCGGCCACTGGGACAATACCTTTGAATGGTGTGCACCCGATGTTTCCCATCAAAAAGAAAACCTTCAAAATGTGTCGCCGGACGCACTTGCCCGCTGGCTGGCCATTTTTGAAAAGGAACAGTCCATCATTCTTCACAACCTGGCACCTCTGCGGGAAAGTTCTCCTGTGGAATGGGAGATTCTGAGTCAGCAGGGCATTCATCGTCTGATTGCGGTCCCTGTGCGGGATGAAGGAAAAACCATTGGCTTCATTGGCGTCGACAACCCCCGGTATGCCATTCACGACGATTCCCAGGTGCGTGTGCTGGCCGGCTTTTTGCTGACTCGTATCCGTCAGGACCGAAACGAACGCCGGTATCAGGCGCTGCTGCGAAGCAGCGATCAGGACGTTTTGGCTGCGCTGCAGGTTGGTTTTTGGCTCATGCGCCTGGATCGAAACGAAACGGTGCCTCGTCAGATTCTTTTTAACGAAGTGGCAGCCCGCCTGCTTGGATTTACACGGGACTGCTCGCCTGCCGAAAACTGCAGGGTCTGGTATTCCCGCATCGTAGAAGCAGACCGCCCGAAGCTGGAAGAAAAGCTGCATCAGACCGTGCAAAACGGTGCTCTTCTGCAAACGGCCATTCATTGGCGTCATCCTCAGAAGGGAATCGTCCTGCTGCGCTTCTCCGGTATACGGCTTCAGAGCACGGATGACTGGATCGAACTGAAAGGTTATTGCCGTATTTTGGACGAAACATGATTTTCTCAAACCAAAAAAGGCGCCACGGATATCCGGGGCGCCTTTTGATCTGTCTTTCTTCACCACAGCTGACAGACCTGTTCATACATATCTACATATTGTTTGGCACTGGCATTCCAGCTCATGTCGCATTCCATTGCCCGTTTCACAAGCACTTTCCATCCGTCCGGATTGTCATAGCCCTCTTTCGCACGCAAAACTGCATTCAGCATCTCGTGGGCGTTGTAATTGCGGAATGTAAATCCATTGCCCTTTCCGTCGCCGGAATCCTGAATGGAATCCCGCAGGCCGCCGGTCTCACGCACAATGGGAACTGTGCCATAACGGAGGGCCACCATCTGCGACAAGCCGCAGGGTTCGGACTTGGAAGGCATCAGGAACAGATCTGCACCCGCATACACCTTGCGGGCCAGTGACGGGATGAAGCCGATTTTCACCCCAACCGCACCGGGATTTCTGGCCGCCAGCTCGCGGAAAAAGCTCTCGTATTCTGCCTCGCCGGAGCCCAGCACCACCAGCTGCAGCCCGTTGTTGATGATGTCCTGTGCCACATGGCGCACCAAATCCACACCCTTGTGACCTACCAGACGTGTGACCATGGCCACCACCGGCACCGGCCAGTCGTTCAGGCCAAAGAGGCTTTGCAGTTCCTTCTTACAGGCGGGTTTGTGTTTTCCAAAATTCGACGCGCTGTAATTTTCCGCCAGGTTTGGATCCGTGGACGGGTCATAGCTCTTCACATCAATGCCGTTGAGAATGCCGCACAGCTTGTACTGCTTCTGACGCAGCAGATCGTCCAGCCCATGACTGTACCAGGGGTCCAAAATCTCCTGCGCATAGCTGGGCGAGACCGTGCTCACCTTATCTGCGCATTCAATGGCGCCCTTCATATAGTTGACGCAACCGTCATATTCCAGAATGTGCGCATCCTGCCGGCCGATGGCCACCGTATCTTCCAGAATATCCATGCTGTACTTGCCCTGATACTGGATATTATGAATGGTGAAAACGGTTTTGATGTTGCGGAACTCTTCCAGATGACGATAATACAGGTTCAGGTACACCGGCACCAGCGCGGTCTGCCAATCGTTGGTATGGATGAGGTCCGGCTGGAAGTCGATGTGGAACAGCATTTCCAGAATCGCGCGGGAGAAATAAGCGAAGCGCTCCCCGTCGTCGTAGAAGCCATACAATCCAGTACGTTTAAAATAATACTCATTATCCAAAAAGTAATACGTTACACCGTCATGCGTCAGTTCAAACACACCGCAGTACTGGTTGCGCCAGCCAACCGGCACGGTGAAATTGGTCAGATATTTCAGCTTATCCCGGTATTCCGGCTTCATGTCGCCGTACAAAGGCAGGACCACACGGCACTCTACTTTCCGGCTTTGAATGGCACGCGGCAGGCTGCCTGCCACGTCGCCCAAGCCGCCGGACGCGGCAAAGGGGCTGGCCTCGCTGGCACAAAACAATACCTTCATGTCACACGCTCCTTTTGCAAACAGGGCGGACCTGACGGCCCGCCCTATGGATGTAAAAATCAAACCTCGGTACCTTTTTCAATGTAAACGGGGAAGTTGGAGTTGCCCAGCAGGCGGCGGCCCATGGTAACGTGCACGTTTTTATCCGTGACGATGTAGTCCAGTTCCACGTTCTGGTCCACCGTGGTGCCCTGCATCAGAACGCAATTGCGAACCTTTGCGCCTTTGGCGATCTTTACGCCGCGGAACAGCACGCAGTTTTCCACTTCACCCTCGATGACGCAGCCGTCCGCCACAATGCAGTTTCTGACTTTGCAGTCCATGGCATAACGCACGGGCGCTTCATCGCGCACTTTGGTGTACACCGGGCGCTCTTTCGGGAACAGCGCAGCCATGTTTTTGGGGTCCAGCAGGCGCATATTCTCGTCAAAATAGCTCTTCATGTCGTAAATGCGCGCACGGTAACCCGTGTACTCATAGCTGTTCACATGCAGAATCTTCAGGCTGGGCGCGATGATGTCGCGCTCCAGGTACACCAGATTGTGAACCTGCGCGTCACGCACCATTTCAATCAGCTCTTCGCGGTCCATCACGATTACGTTCATGGACAGGTTCTGCACGCCGGGACGATAGTCATTGGTGCGCAGCTCTGTGATGCGGCCGTCTCCGCCCACTGTAAAGGTGTAGTTTTCCGTCTGAATGGGCAGAGGAATCTCCGCACGCTCATACACCATGGTCACATTGGCACCGCTGTCGATGTGCTTTTCCATCAGGTCCGCAAAGTCCAGATCATGCGCGATGTTGCAGTCGGACAGGATCACGTATTTTTCTTTCTGCGCGCGCAGGAAGTTCAGAATGCTTCCCAGGGCTTCCACACGGCCGTGATAAATTTTGGTATTCTCCTGCGCAAAGGGCGGAACCAGGTTCAGTCCGCCGCGCTTGCGGGACAGATCCCACTCGCGGCCGTTGCCCAGGTGATCCATCAGGGAATAATAATTTTTCTTTGCGAGCAGCGTCACATTTTCAATGCCCGCGTTGACCATGGCAGACAGGGAGAAATCCACCATGCGGTAACGGCTTCCGAAGGGCACACTGGCCATGGTGCGGCGATGCACCAGCTCCGGAATCAGTTCGTCGTATGTATTGGGGAAAATAATGCCCAGCGCATTCATATTTACCATAACTGCTCACCATCCTGTACGTCTTTTTCCAGCATCGCCTTGGGCCCGACTTTCGCGCCCGCGCCGATGGTGCGGCCTTCGCCGACAACAGCCACGCCCCACTTGGATTTGTCTTCCACAGTCTCCGGGCGTGCGCCGACCACAGCGCCTTTCTTCACAGTCACATTCTCTGCGATGATGGAATAATAGACCTCGGCCCCTTCTTCCACCACGGCGCCGGGCATCAGAATGGAGGATTCCACCATTGCGCCGCGGCCCACCGAGACGCCGGCAAACAGGATGCTGTTGCACACGGTGCCTTCCACCAGGCAGCCCTCTGTCAGCATGGAATTGTCCACATGGGCATGCTCGCTGATGTAATGGCCGGGACGGCCGGAGGTACGGGAGTAGATTTTCCAGTCGGATTCCCAAACATCCAGAGGAACATTGGGATCCAGCAGGTCCATATTGGCTTCCCACAAGCTGTCGATGGTTCCCACGTCTTTCCAATAGCCTTCAAAGGGATAGGCCACCATCTTCTCGCCTGCGTTCAGCATATTGGGAATGATGTTTTTGCCAAAGTCGTTGGAAGAATTGGGGTCTGCTTCATCTTCCGTCAGATATTTGCGCAGTTTTTCCCAGGTGAAGATGTAAATGCCCATGGAGGCCAGGTTGGACTGGGGCTGTTTGGGTTTCTCTTCGAACTTGGTGATGGTGCTGTTCTCGTCGGCCGTCATGATGCCAAAACGGGAAGCCTCTTCCCAGGGCACTTCCATAACAGCGATGGAGCAGTCCGCCTGTTTTTCTTTGTGGAACTCCAGCATTTTGCTGTAATCCATTTTGTAAATGTGGTCACCGGACAGGATGATAACATACTCCGGATCGTAGCGCTCGATAAAATTGATGTTCTGATAAATGGCATTGGCCGTTCCTTTATACCAGTCGGAGCCCGTGGCCGTCTGATAAGGCGGCAGCACGTGAACGCCGCCGTACTGGCGGTCCAGATCCCAAGGCTGGCCGTTGCCGATGTACTCGTTCAGCAGCAGAGGCTGATACTGGGTCAACACACCCACTGTGTCAATTCCGGAATTGACGCAGTTCGAGAGCGGAAAATCGATGATACGGTACTTTCCTCCAAACGGGACGGCGGGTTTTGCCAGCTTCTTGGTAAGGGCGTATAAACGTGACCCCTGACCGCCAGCCAGCAGCATGGCAATACATTCTTTCATCTTTTTCTCCCCTTGCGGCGTTCTGCAAAGCACAGGCCGCCTTTGCAAAACACCAAATTTATTTCTTTTCCGTGCCGGGTGTATCCGGCCGGAAACAAAAGGCAAATCACTTTGCCTGTTTGCCGGTTTTTTCGGCTGCTTTTGCCGATTTCTTTTTCGGAGCGCTCTTGCGCACCGCCGGTTTTTTCGCAGCCTCTGTTTTTTCCTTTTTCACGCTGCCGCGCGGTGCGCGTTTGGCAGGTGTGGAAAAAATCAGCGTGGACATGGGTGGAATTTTAATGGAAATGGACTGTTCAAAACCGTGCATGGGTTCTTTCTGCGCCTTGACCGGTTCATTGTGCAGACCCGAGCCGCCGAATTCTTCCGCGTCGGAGTTGAGCAGTTCTGTATATGTGCCGCCGCGGGGCACGCCGAAGCGATAGTCCGGGCGCAGCACCGGTGCAAAGTTGCACACGGCCAGAATCTCGCGGCCCTTTTTGTCCCGGCGCAGGAACACGATCACGCTCTGGGAAGAATCATCCGGTACGATCCACTGGAAACCATCCCAGGAGAAGTCGTCCTCCCACAGCGCAGGCGTGTCCTTGTACAGCCGGTTCAGACTGCGGACGTAATGCTGCATTTGTGCATGACGATCATATCCAAGCAGCATCCAATCCAGCTGCTGGGCCTCGTTCCACTCGATGAACTGTGCAAACTCCTGCCCCATAAACAGCAGCTTTTTGCCGGGATGCGCCATCATATACCCATAGAACGTGCGCAGGTTGGCAAATTTCTGCTCGTAATCACCGGGCATCTTATTGATCAGGCTGCACTTTCCGTGCACCACTTCATCATGACTCAGCGGCAGCACAAAGTTTTCGCTGAAGGCATAAAAGAAACTGAATGTGACCTTGTTGTGATTGCCGGCACGGAACAGCGGGTCCGTGCTCATATAGCTGATCATGTCGTTCATCCAGCCCATGTTCCACTTGAAGTTGAAACCCAAACCGCCGTCCGCCACCGGACGCGACACCATCGGCCAGGCAGTGCTCTCTTCCGCGATCATCAGCGCGTGGGGATGACGGGCGAACACCTCTGTGTTCAGCTTGCGCAAAAAGTCAATGGCTTCCAGATTTTCCTTTCCGCCCTGCGCGTTGGGGCTCCATTCGCCGTCCCGCCGGTTGTAGTCCAGATACAGCATGCTGGCCACCGCGTCCACGCGCAGGCCGTCCACATGATATTCCTCCAGCCAGAACAGCGCGTTGGAGATCAGGAAGCTCTGCACCTCGGGCCGGCCGTAATCAAACACCATGGTCCCCCATTCTTTGTGCTCTGCACGCAGGGGATTCTGGTCTTCGTAGCAGTTGGTACCGTCGAACTTGTAAAGACCGAACTGGTCCTTGGGGAAGTGCGCAGGCACCCAGTCCATGATCACGCCAATGCCGGAACGGTGGCATTTGTCCACAAAATACTTGAAATCATGGGGTGTTCCATAGCGGCTGGTGGGAGCAAAATACCCTGTTACCTGATAGCCCCAGCTGGCATCCAGCGGATGCTCCATCAGCGGCAGCAGTTCCACATGGGTATAGCCCATATCAATCAAATACGGCACCAGCTCATCCGCCAGAGCCTTGTAATCAAACTGGTTCCCGTCCGGATAGGTGCGCCAGCTGCCCGCGTGCATCTCATAGATGTTCATGGGAGTGTTCAGCGGGTCAGTCTGGGAGATGTAGCGCTGCCAGCGGCTGTCTCCCCACTCATACCCCGACAGATCGTACACCTTGCTGCAGTTGGCAGGCCGGGTTTCCGCGTGGAACGCATAAGGGTCCGCCTTGAACACCAGCTCATCCGCAGGGGTGGTCACACAGTACTTGTAAATGTCAAACTGCTCCAGACCGGGCACAAAGCATTCCCAAATGCCGCCGTCCGGGTCCAGATTCAGCATGGGTGTGGCCGTGGGGACCCAGCTGTTGAAATCGCCCACCACGGATACCGCTTTGGCACGGGGCGCCCATACCCGGAACACCACGCCCTCGTAGTCCCCGCGCTTTTCCAGATGCGCGCCGAAAAAGCGCTGGCACTCAAAGTTTTTTCCCTGCTTAAAAAGGTAAATCGGCAAGTCTGATGCCTGATTGGTCTTTTTCAAAAAAGCTCCTCCTTTGGGGCAAACCCGGCAAAAGGCAGGTTTCGCACATACTGACTGAAACCACGGCTAAACGCGGTTTCTTTCTTATTATAATAAACATTTTCCAGTCTTTTTGCAATAGTTTTCTGTATCATTCGTTGAAACGGGCACCAAAAAACGCACCATTTTTTGGACATTTTACACAAATTTTATCCAATCTTAGAAAAATTGCGATTTTTTTGTCAATCCTTGGCCAAAAGTTTCCTGAAGGTTGTCATACAACTTGTCCCGCGAAATCGATGTATAGCAATTATAAAAAGGCAACTTTCGAAACTTTTCGCCGTTCTCTTGGAACAGGTAATCCACAAATTTTTCAAAATCGGGCACAGTTCGCTATAAATTTCGTCAAAGACAATCTTTCTGTATACAGCAAAACCCCGCCTTCCCAAGGAAAGCGGGGTTTTTTCAAAGCCACTTTTTACGAATCGCCAGCACAACGCTGACAGCGGTGAACACCACCGCAATGCCGATGACGATCCAAAAACCGAAAGGCGAGGACTCAAACGGCACGGGCACATTGGTGCCCCATAACGCAAACACAATACTGGGGACCGTGAGAATAATGGTCACGCTGGCCAGCATTTTCATGACGATGTTCAGATTGTTGGAAATCACCGAAGCAAAGGCATCCATGGTGCCCGACAAAATGTCCCGATAGATATTGGACATCTCAATGGCCTGCTTGTTTTCGATGATCACATCTTCCAGCAGTTCGGTGTCATCGGGAAAATCCCGCACAAAATCCATGCGGAGAAGTTTTTCCAGCACCAGCTCGTTGCCCTTGAGCGAAGTGGAAAAATACACCAGGCTCTTTTCCAGGCCCAGCATCTGAATGAGCTCTTTGTTTTTCATGGACAGGTGCAGCTCGTTCTCCACGCGGTTGGACGCCTTGTCCACCTCACGCAGATAGAACAAAAACAGCGTCGCGTTGCGATACAAAAGCTGCAGCGTCATGCGCTTTTTCTTTTTGGTGGAAAAGCGCTTGGCAGAACCGTCGCTGAACGCGCGGGACAACGCGCTTTCCTTCAGGCACACGGTGATGATGTTGTCCTTCGTGAGCACAATGCCGTACGGCAATGTGGTGTAAACAAAACCACGTCCCGGCTGGACTTCCACGGTCGGGGTGTCCACCAGGATCAGCATATTGTCGTCTTCCGAGTCAATGCGGCTGCGTTCTTCTTCGTCGAGTGCGGCCCGCACCAGGTCTACATCCACCTGCAGCTGGTCGCAAACCGATCGGATCTCCTCTTCTGTCGGCGCACACAAATCGATCCAGGCGCCCGGTTCAATGCGCTCCAGTTCGTTCAGCACGCCTTCGTCCGTCGAATAAATCGTAATCATGATATCCCTGCTTTCCGCGCGCCGGTCCGCGCACATGCAGGCAGCACAAAATCAGCCGCGCACAGCGCAGAAAGCACGCTCATTTTTTTGTCGGCATGATCGCCCTCGAGGATCGCCCTCCACGCTATGTCACACTCCTTTTTCCATCGCTATGGGTCTCTTCGCCTTATTCAGTGTATGCTCTCACAACAGGGTTTGTCAAGAAAAACAAAAGCAAATCGTGAATCGGCAAAAAGAGGCCGTCGGTTTCCGCGAAAGATTTCGACAAATTGTCAATGGCCGTGCGGCACCGGTTCCAGCGACAGCACCGGAGCCTGCAGCAGCTGCGCATCCTGCGCGTCATGGGTCACCACCAGCACCGTGCGCCCCTGCCGGCGCTCCTGCACAAACCGCGCCGCACAACGATGTGCCTCCTCGTCCAGTCCTTTGAACGGCTCGTCCAGCAGCACGGCGCCCGCTCCGTCCGCCAGCATGGCCCGGGCCAGTGCCACACGCCGCCGCTGCCCGCCGGACAACTCCGCCACCGGCCGGCCGCACGCATCCTTCTCCAGACCAAGGCTGTAAAGCGCATCCCGGATTTTCTGTTCCGGCAGGCTGCACACAAAGCGAACATTATCCACCGCATCGGCATACTCCAGCAGCCGTTCTTCCTGAAAGGCGGCGGAAAAGCGAGTGTCTCCGGCGGATACCGTGCCCCGGTCGGGTTTCAAAAGCCCCGCGACCACGCGCAAAAGCGTGGTTTTTCCCTGACCGGACGGTCCCATCACACAGACCATTTCGCCGGCCGGAAACTCCAGGCTGAGATCCTGCAGCACGGGAGCGCCGCCGAACCCTTTCGCCACCTGCTCCATTCGGACAGGGCCCGCAGTGCCCGGCTCCGTCGGCCGGGGGGCCGTCACCCGAAGGGCCCGCCGGCCCGCCCAGTCCAGCGCACGCAAAAACAACTTTTCAAAGCACAGGCTCAGCAGCACGATCACCACGGTCCACGCCAGCAGTTCGGCTGTGGAAAACAGCAGTTTCGCATCGTACAATTTCTCGCCGATGCTGCCCGAAGTGATGCCGATCACTTCGGCGGCCACGCCGCTTTTCCAGCACAGACCCAACCCCACGGCGCAAGCCGCGCGGAAAGGCGGCAGCACCGCGGGCAGACGGATGTAACGCATGGTGCGTCCCCAGGGTACCCGGTACAGGCGCGCCAGTTCCAAAAGCTGTGCGTCTGCCTGACGGATGCCTGTGAGCGTGTTGGTGTACACAATGGGCAACACCATCAGGAAGCTGATGAACACAGCCAGATTTCCCGTGTTCCGCAGCCACAAAAGCGCCAGAATGATAAAGCTGGCCACGGGGATGCTTTTCACCGTGACCATCAGCGGGCGCAGAAGAGCCCGCACCACGCCGGACCCGGCCGCCAGCACCGCCAGCACCACGCCGACCAGCACCGCCAGTACAAATCCGGACAAAATGCGCACGGTACTGAACAGCACAGTGGCCCAAAAATCTCCGGTTGTGATCAGCCCCGCCAGAGTGACCAGCACTTTTACCGGCGAGACCAGCAGCAAATCGCTTCCAATGCAGACGCTGGCCGCCTGCCACAGCAAAAGCCAGAAGCAGACAGCCAGCCCATTGACGATTATTTTCTTTTTACGCTCCGTAATAGAATGCATCATCCGGCATGGTCCCTCCCACAGAATCGGGGGCCTGGTCGTACAGCACCTGCAGATAGCCGGAGACCTTCTCCTTCATTTCCGAACCGGTGATGAAGGTGATGTTGCACTCCGGCAGCGCTTTCTGAGCTACAGGCGCCTTGGGCACGATCTCATACCCGGCTACCAGCTCGGCCGCTGCTTCCACATTGCTGTTGACAAAATCCACGCTGGACGCGTAATCTTCCAGGAATTCCTCAAACGCGGCGGGATTGGCCTCGGCAAACTCCTTGCGGACCACCGCGACACCGGTGACCAGTGCCGAATCCGGAGAAACCTTGTTCCACTCCTCGGTCATATCCAGCGCCACTTTGACGTTTTCGTTCTGCATCTGCAGCGTGGTCACATAGGGCTGCGGCAGCATGGCAACAGCGCCCTCACCGGCGCTCTCCATGGCGGCCGCCACCTCGGTGGCCTCGCTCAGGTACTCCACGGTCACGTCCGTTCCCACGGTCAGGCCGTTCTGAGACAAAACGTAATTCAGCACGTACTCCGGCGTGGTGCCCTTGCCCGTGGAATAGATGGTCTTGCCCTTCAGGTCCGCCACCGAAGAGATGCCGTCGCCGTTGGTGACCACATACAGCACGCCCAGGGTGTTGATGGCCGCCACCTGTACGGCCCCCTCGGTCTTATTATACAGCACGCTGGCCAAGTTGCAAGGCACCAGCGCCACATCGATGTCGCCCTTGATCAGCTGCGGCGCGATCTCGTCGGCCGTGCCGTACATGGTGACCTGATAGTCGTGGCGCGCTTCACCCTTGTCCGCGCTGTCCATCAGCTCCACCAGACCCATGGTGGTGGGGCCCTTCAGGCTGGCGATACGGAAGGTGGTTCGCTCAGCGGACGCAGTCGACGAAGCCTCGGAGCTGGCCGAGACACTTTGAGAAGCCGAAGCCACCGCATCGCTGGAGCTGGACGCCCCGGACGCACCGCATCCGGCCAACAGGCTGAGGCTCATGGCCGCAGCCAGAAAAGCAGAAATCCATTTTTTCATACGCATAAAACTCCTCTTTCTTGCATGTTGCCGTTTCATTATAGTATAATAAAGCGCAAAAGAACGTTGCCGTTGCAACATTTGGAGGAAAAGCATGGAAATCTCCCGCAAAGTTCTGGAGCGCTGCCCCCTGTTTGCTCAAATTTCTGCCGCGCAGGCCTGGCAGCTGCTGGACGAACTGAACGCCTGGACCCGCACCTATGCCTGCGGCGAGGCGCTGGTACTGGCCGGTTACGAAAATCACAGCATCGGAATCGTTCTGGATGGAACGATCGAAGCATATAAAACCGAGCCTGACGGCGGCCAGCTGATGATGGCCCGCATGGGGCCGGGCGGGGTGTTCGGCGACGTGATCTGCGGCAGCCGAAGCCGGAAAAGCCCGGTGACCGTGGTGGCCGCCACCCCGGTGCAGACGCTGTGGGTTCCCTATGCACGGGTGCTGAGCGGCGGCGGAAGCCCTGCGCACATCCTCTTTCTGCAGAATCTGATTGCTCTGCTGGCGGACAAATACTTTTCGCTGGACCGCCGGTTGGAGCTTCTGATGGCTCGCACCCTGCGGGAAAAGATTCTGCGTTATCTGACCGCGGAGGCCGGGCCGGACAGCGTCTGCGTCACGCCTTTCACACGGGCACAGCTGGCCGCCTATCTGGGCTGCGACCGCTCGGCCCTGTGCCGGGAGTTGTCCCGCATGCAAAGGGACGGTCTTTTGGAAGTGCGCGGCCGCACGTTTCGCCTGCTCCGGAACTGATAAACCAAAAGGCGGGGGGGGGGGGGGGGGGGGGGGGGGGG
>NZ_JBBMFA010000093.1:0-15819 GCF_040096265.1 Ruthenibacterium intestinale | reverse complement strand
CGCACACAGCGGGCCGCCCGTTTTGCAGTCATAAAAGCGCACAGCGCCTGCATACAATCAACCAAAAGCGGTCAAGCCTGGTCGTCCAGATAGCCGAAGGGCACGATCTGGCACACCTCCACAATGTGGTCGCGCATCCACATCTCCGGGCTGCACTGCACCAGGTACCCGCAGCCGGGGTCTGCCATCCACAGCTCGGGCCGGCGCTTGGGCATGCCGCGCTGGGCCAGCATGCTCATGATGACGCCGCCGTGGGTCACGCAGGCCGCCTCTTCGATGCCGCTTTTCATCATGTACTCAAACATGCCCATCAGCACCCCGCCGCACCGCTTGTGAAAATCAGCCAGGGGCTCGCCCCCTTCCGGGGTGAAGTGCTGGGTGGGGTCCATCCACTTTTTAAAATCCTCGTCCTGGACAAGCTCTTTGATCCGCCGCCCCTCGAACACACCGAATCCGTTTTCCCGCAGATCCTGCAGAATGATCTTGTCTCTGGCGGCCGGGAACAGAATGTCCGCGGTCTCCAGCGCCCGCGCCAGGGGGCTTGCGAACACCGTGGCCGGCTGGGGGTAAGCAAAGCGTGCCTGCAGCTCCCGCAGGCCGCGGCGCCCCTCTTCGCACAGGGGCTGGTCTGTGCCGCTGCCCATATAAATGCCGTCCAGGTTTCCCTGCGTAATGCCGTGGCGAATCAGTGTCAGGCGGTAATTTTTCATGATTTTCTTCCTTTCCGTGGCGTTTTTCCCAAAAGTAACCCGAAACGCAAAAAAATTTTTTATATTTTTTTCGGCCTGTCCATACTACATTTTGAGCACCGCACGCCCCTGCGCTCCATACATATTGAGAGCCGTGTCGAAATGCCCCAAAAACGCGAACTTTTTTGCCTGTTTTGGATATTTACAAAACGTTTTTGCTGGTTTATAATTTACCATACGTAAACATCGGCACAGGGGCAGTCTTGCTTTTTTCCGCTTGAGAGGCCGCCCCTTGTTTTCTGATGTCCATTGTGAAGGAGTATTCTGAATGTCCGAATTTAGCCGCATCATCACGCTTTTGCGCAAAGAAAAAGGAATTACGCAAAAACAGGCCGCCGAGCAGCTGGGTGTCTCGCAGGCGCTTTTGTCGCACTACGAAAAAGGCATCCGCGAATGCGGGCTGGACTTTGTGGTGCGTGTGGCGGACTTTTACGGTGTCTCGTGTGATTATCTGCTGGGCCGCAGCCCGGACCGCAGCGGTCTGACTCTTTCGGTGGAGGAGATCCCCAATCCGGAGACTGCCAAGGACGGCGTGTTCCACGGCAGCGTGCTGCCCACCTTCAACAAAAAGCTGATCTCCAACAGTCTGAACATCCTGTACGACAAACTGAACAGCTGCCCGGACAAGGGGCTGGTCAGCGAAATTTCGGCGTATCTGATGATCGCGGTATACAAGATGTTTCGTCTATTATACAACGCCGGGCCGAAAAACGCCAGCAGCTTGTTCGGTGTTCGCAAAAGTGTGTACTCCGGTTATGCGGACGCGGCCATGCATGTGGCCGAGGCCAACGTAGAAGCCATTTTGTCCGGCGAGGACATCGGCACCGGCAGCTCGGTGAAGGACACCAGCGCCTTCAGCATGACTACCGAAAAGCTGTCCAAGGAATACCCCCTGTACGCCACCAGCCTGTTCAACCTGATCAAGACAAGCGAGGGGCGCATCGATCACAAAAAATAAGCAAAAGCCGCCTGCGGGCGGCTTTTTTTCATAGCTCGGTCCGTTCCAGTACCGTCTCATAATAATATTCCGCCGGCTGCCGGACCCGCAGTTTCCCCTGCCCGGTCCACCGGTGCAGCCGCCCGGCCAGAAATCCGTCCGGCACGCCGGACAGGCGGGACAATGCGCAGCCCACCGCCTCACCTGCCGAAAAAACCTTTCTGGGGGGCAGGCTCTCCCACAGCAGGCTGTCGAAGAAATTCTCCGGCACGCCCGCAATCGTCCCGTTCAGCATCACCCGCAAGGGTGCGCTCTGCCACAAGGAGGCGTTCCACAAATTGGCCCAGGCCCTGCGCTGCGCCGGGTCCACGGGCTGTTCCAGCGGCAGGAAGGTATGCCACTGCTCCGGAGAAAGTTCGCCCAGGCTTCGCAGCGCACACAGCGTTCCGTCCGCGCGGGGCTGCAGCAGCGGCACGCACACGGCGCTCACCGGGCCGCCGGCATTCTGCAAAAGGTACATGGCCAGCAGGAACAGACACCACTCCTCCGCCGCGGGCGCGGTCCACACCCGCACAGGCGTTCCGTCGGCCGCTGCGGCGCACAGTTTTTCCAGCACATCCCGGTTGCGCTGCGCCTGTGCTTCGGCGTCGCAGTCCGCTTGCCGGCGAACGGCTTGATACAGCCCGCGCAAAACTTCGGCACGCCCTGTCTGCGGTGGAAAATCCCGCAGATTTCCCACGCTCAGGGCCAGTTCCGGGCACAGCACGTCCCGGGCATTCCCGGCAAAATCCGCCCCGTTTTTGGCCATTTTCAGGCTTCCGCCGGCGCTTTGCCCGCAAACAAGTTCCAGCATACAGCTCTCCTTCTGTTTAAAAAAGCCCCGCCTGCGCGGGGCATTGTTCGTTTAAAATTCGGCGGGCACAATGTCCCGGTTTTCGTTGAACGCAATGGGCTGCGCCTGGTTGCGGGTGTAGCGCAGCATGTCCCGCACCCGGTTGCGCTCTTCCTTGGTATAAAGGATGTAGGCCGTTCCCTCGTGCCGGGCGCGGCCTGTGCGGCCGATGCGGTGGGTGTACTGCTCGTTGGACTCGGGCACATCGTAGTTGAATACCGCATCCACCTCAGACACGTCGATGCCGCGGGCCGCCACGTCTGTTGCCACCAGCACCGGGATCTCGCCGGCCTTAAAGCTGGCCATGATCTTATTGCGCTCGGCCTGGGACAAGTCGCCGTGCAGGCAGTCCACCCCGAAATTCAGCCGGGCCAGCTGGTTGGCCAGCATGGCGGTGGTGTATTTCTGGTTGCAGAACACCATGACACGCTTGTAGCCGTTTTTCACGATCAGCTCCGACAGGTCCGCCAGCTTGTTGCGGCCGGTGGTCAGCATCATATACTGGTCGATCTTGGGCATGGAATCCTCCACCGGCTGCACGGTGATCTCCTCCGCGTCCCGCTGGTACAGCCAGCCGATGTCCATGACCTCGCGGCTGATGGTGGCCGAGAACATGGCCAGCCGCTTGCGGGACTTGATGGTGTCCAGAATGTGGCGCACATCTTTGTAGAAACCCATGTTCAGCATTTCATCGGCCTCGTCCAGCACAATGGTCTCCACATGGGACAGATCCACCGTGCGGCGCTTCATATGGTCCTGCAGACGGCCCGGCGTGGCCACCACGATCTGGGGGCCTTTTTTCAGCTGTTCGATCTGGCGGTTCATGTTGGCGCCGCCGTACACGCACACCACCCGCACTTCGGGATAAAAATGCGCCAGATCCCGCAGGTCCTCGGTGATCTGCTGGGCCAGTTCCCGGGTGGGCGCCATGACCACGGCCTGCGGATATTTCTTCTCCGGGTCCAGCCCTGCGATGAGCGGGATGCCGAAGGCGCAGGTCTTGCCGGTGCCCGTGGGGGCCTTGGCGATGATGTCCCGCCCTTCCATCATGGGGGGAATGGCTTTTTCCTGTACCTCGGTCATCTCGGTAAAGCCCATGCGTTCCACCGCCTGGTGGATCTGCGCGGGCACATTCAATTCACGGTAATCCATGGTGTCTCTCCTGACGTTTCGATTTTCCTTTGCTATCATAGCACATTTTCCGCCAAAAAGAAACACGGACAGCCGCCCTTTGCGGCGGCTGCAAAAAAATGCAGAGTGACCTGTGCAAACGGGAAAAAGGGAGGTATAATGAGGGAAACCCAGGGATGGGCATCTTACAGGAAAAGAGGAAACAATCATGAAAAAAGTGCTTCTTTGTATCTGCGCATGGATGACGGTCCTCTCGCTGGCGGCCTGCAGCGGCGCACCGGCGTCTTCGGCTCCGAGTTCTGTGCCCTCTTCGGATTCGCAGGCCTCTTCGGTCTCTGAAGCTGTGCCGGAATCGGTTTCCGAACCCGCGTCCGAAGCGGCGGATGCGGACTACACCGCCTATTCCATCACCTTCGACGTGCCGGAAGGCTTTGAACAGGTGGATGCCAGCGGCACCGGTGCCAGCGTGATCTACCAGGCGGCGGACGGATCCAGCATCAACGTGGTAATTATGGAAAACAACGGTTCCCTGGCCAGCGACGTGGTCCTGGAAGACCTGGTGGGACCGCTTGAGGATGCGTTCTCCCAGCAGTACGGTGAGGATGTGTACCTGCTGGACGTGGCGTTCAACACCGGCAATCTGGGCCCCTGCCCCTACTACCGGATGGACTACAGCGTGACTGTGGCAGGCGTTGATCTTTACCAGACAGGCATCGGCCTCAACGCCGACCGAGCCTACACCATCACTTTTACTGACACCACCTACGGCAGCTGGAGAGACGCTTTTGAGGCGTCCATCGCATCCATCGAGCCTGTGAAGCAGTGATATTCAACCATTCAAAAAGCCGCCCCTGTGCAAGGGACGGCTTTTTTGGTTGCGGGCAAAAAACAGGGGGCATTGCCCCCCTTGGTTTCTTTTTCTTTGCAGCGCAGCCGCTTTCTGCGCCGAACATTCGCGCGCGGGTTATTCCGCCTCGCCGGACAGACGGCGCTTCATGATGCCGCTGGCTTTAAAGCCGGGAATCTTTGTGGGCGCCAGCTGGGTGGAGACTTTGGTCTTGGGATTGGTGTAGGCCTTGGTCTGGCGTTCACGCATCTCAAACCGGCCGAACCCGGCGATGGTGACCTTATTTCCGTCCTGAAGCTGATGGATGATGTGGTCGAACACGGAATCCATGACACGTTCCACATCCGCGGCGGACAGCTCCGTCTGCTCCGAAACGGCGGTGATCAGCTGCGATCTTGTCATTTTTTTCAGAACCCCCCTTGTTTCAATCGTGATACCCCTGCCCGGGTTGTTTCTAATTCTCACTATACGCCTGAAAAACGTATATTACAAGACTTTTTTCGAAAAACATCGTATTTTTTTCAACATTTTATTCTTTTTATAGTAAAAATAGCATAAATTTTATTGAATATTTTTAAACTGTTTGTATTTTTATAATTATTTATTCTATTTGTATAATAAGCATTAAAAAACAACGCCCCGCCGCACGGTTTTCGTGCGGCGGGGCGTTGTTGAAAGCATCAGAACAAAGTGGACAGATCCACCAGATCCACGTCCCGCAAAGTGCGTTTTGTGCGCAGGCACTTGATGAGCACCTTGGCGGTATCGATGGCCGTCAGACAGGGAATGGACAGCTCCACCGTCTTGCGGCGCAGCTGCACGCTGTCGTGGGAGGGAATGCGTCCCTTGGAAGAAGTGGACACCACATAGTCCACCAGACCCGACTCCAGCAGATCCCGCAGGTTGGGCCGCTCTTCGCTGAGCTTGCGCACCTCGTTGCAGGCGATCATGTTGCGGCCCAGATGATAGGCCGTGCCGGAGGTGGCATACAGCTTGTAGCCCATGTCCTTGAAGTTCCAGGCAATGTCTTCCAGCTCTTTTTTGTCCGCGTCCTTCACGGTGAGGATGACGCATTTGCCCGGGGTGGGATGACGCAGGCTGTAGCCGGCGCCCACCAGGCCCTTGAGCAGCGCGTCCTCGAAGTTGCGGGCAATGCCCAGCACCTCGCCGGTGCTCTTCATCTCCGGGCCCAGCTGGGTGTCCACGTTGTGCAGCTTTTCAAAGCTGAACACGGGCACCTTGACGGCGCAGTAGTCCCCGGTGGGGTACAGGCCTGTGCCGTAGCCCATGTCCCGCAGCTTTTCGCCCAGCATGCAGCGCACAGCCAGGTCCACCATGGGAACGCCGGTGACCTTGCTGATGTAGGGCACGGTGCGGGAAGAACGGGGATTGACCTCGATGATATACACCTGATCGTTGTACACCACGAACTGAATGTTCATCAGGCCCACCACGTTCAGCGCACGGGCCAGACGGCCGGTGTAGTCCACGATGGTGCCCTTGATTTTCTGCTTCAGGCTCTGGGGCGGATACATGGAGATGGAGTCGCCGGAGTGGATGCCCGCGCGCTCGATGTGCTCCATCATGCCGGGGATGAGGAAGTCCTCGCCGTCACAGATGGCATCCACCTCGCACTCGGTGCCCATCAGGTACTTGTCCACCAGAACGGGGTTGGCCATGTCCACATGGCTGGTGATGATGGCCATGTATTCCTTCACGTCGTTTTCGTTGTAGGCGATGATCATGTTCTGACCGCCCAGAACGTAAGACGGGCGCAGCAGCACCGGATAACCCAGATCGCTGCCCGCGGCCAGAGCCTCTTCACAGGTGAAGACGGTGTGGCCCTTCGGGCGGGGAATGCCGCACTTCTCCAGCAGCTCGTCAAAGCGCTCGCGGTCCTCGGCCTCGTCGATGGCGTCGGCGCTGGTGCCCAGGATCTTCACACCCATTTTGGCCAGATGCTTGGTCAGCTTGATGGCCGTCTGGCCGCCGAACTGGACGACGCAGGCCCAGGGTTTTTCCGTGGCAATAATGTGCTCCACACTTTCCGGCGTCAGGGGGTCAAAGTACAGACGGTCGCCGGTATCGAAGTCAGTGGAGACCGTCTCGGGGTTGTTGTTGACGATGATGGCCTCGCACCCGTGCTCCTTCAGCACCCAGGTGCAGTGGACCGAGCAGTAGTCGAACTCGATGCCCTGACCGATGCGGATGGGGCCGGAGCCGAACACCAGCACCTTTTTCTTGTCCGTGGGGTGGGCGGCGATAAACTCGGCCGCCTCGTTCTCCTCGTCGAAGCTGGAATAGAAATAAGGCGTTTTTGCGCTGAATTCCGCGGCGCAGGTATCCACCATCTTGAACCCGGCCACGCTCTTTTCAAAGGGCAGCTCCTTGAGGCCGCAAAGGCGCAGGATGGTTTTGTCCATGAAGCCCTGCTTTTTGGCCTTGCGGTAAAGCTCTTCGGTCAGGCCGCCGTTTTTCAAAGCCAGTTCCGTATCGGCCAGCTTTTTCAGCTTGGACAGGAACCACTTGTCGATTTTGGTGATGTCGTAGATCACGTCAAAGCTGACGCCGCGCTTGATGGCCTCGTACACGGTAAAGGACCGGTCCGAGTCACAGCGGTGCAGACGCTGGACGATCTCCTCGTCGGGCAGGCTCTCCAGCTCCGGCAGGGTCATGGTCTCCAGGCCCAGCTCGATGGAGCTGACGGCTTTCATCATGGCGTGCTCGAAGCTGCTGGCGATGGCCATTACCTCGCCGGTGGCCATCATCTGGGTGCCCAGGTCCTTCTTGGCGTACACGAACTTGTCAAAGGGCCATTTGGGGAACTTGACCACGCAGTAGTCCAGCGCGGGCTCAAAGCAGGCGCAGGTCTGGCCGGTGACGTCGTTGGGGATCTCGTCCAGGCTGTAGCCGATGGCGATTTTGGTGGCCACTTTGGCGATGGGATAGCCCGTGGCCTTGGACGCCAGCGCCGAAGAACGGGACACACGGGGGTTGACCTCGATGACCGCGTATTCGAAGCTGTCGGGTTTCAAAGCGAACTGGCAGTTGCAGCCGCCCTCGATGCCCAGCTCGGTGATGATGTTCAAGGCGCTGGTGCGCAGCATCTGGTATTCCTTGTCGGACAATGTCTGGCTGGGGGCCACCACGATGGAGTCGCCGGTGTGCACGCCCACGGGGTCAAAGTTTTCCATGTTGCAGACGGTGATCACGTTGCCCTTGCCGTCCCGCATGACCTCGTACTCGATCTCTTTCCAGCCGGCGATGCATTTTTCGATGAGCACCTGATGGATGGGCGACAGGCGCAGGCCGTTGGTGCCGATCTCCCGCAGGGACTCCTCGTCGTCGCAGATGCCGCCGCCGGTGCCGCCCATGGTGAAGGCGGGCCGCACGATGACCGGATAGCCGATGACCTTGGCAAAGTCCAGCGCGTCGTCCAGACTTTCCACCACTTTGGAAGGAATGACCGGCTCGCCCAGTTTCTCCATGGTGTCCTTGAACAGCTGGCGGTCTTCGGCGCGGTCAATGGTGTCGGGCTTGCAGCCCAGCAGACGCACGCCCGCCTTTTCCAGATAGCCGTTGCGGTACAGCTCCATGGCCAGGTTCAGGCCCATCTGACCGCCCAGGTTGGGCAGGATGGAGTCGGGTTTTTCCTTTTCGATGATGCGCTCCAGAATCTCCACGGTCATGGGCTCCACATACACCCGGTCGGCGATGTTGGGGTCCGTCATGATGGTGGCGGGGTTGGAGTTGACCAGCACTACTTCGATGCCCTCGCTTTTCAGAGCGCGGCAGGCCTGGGTGCCGGAGTAGTCAAATTCGGCCGCCTGGCCGATGATGATGGGGCCGGAACCGATGACCAGCACCTTTTTAATGGATGGATCTTTGGGCATCTCAATGGCCCCCTTTCATCATGGATACAAATTCGTCAAACAGATACGCCGTGTCCCGCGGGCCGCCGCAGGCCTCGGGATGGAACTGCACGGTGAAGCAGGGCATGTTTTTATAGCGCACGCCCTCCACGGTGCCGTCGTTGGCGTTCACGTGGCTCACTTCGGCAATGGATGTGTCCACCGTGTCCGCCACCACTGCATAGCCGTGGTTCTGGCTGGTGATGAAGGTGCGGTTTTTGGCGAAATCGGTGACCGGCTGGTTCACGCCGCGGTGGCCGTATTTCAGCTTGGCGGTTTTGGCACCCATGGCCAGCGCAGTCAGCTGATGGCCCAGGCAGATGCCGAACACCGGCTTGTTCATGGCCAGAATGTCTTTCAGATTCTCAATGATCTGCACGTTTTCGGCCGGGTCGCCGGGGCCGTTGGACAGCATGATGCCGTCCACGTTCAGCTCTTTCAGCCGCTGGGCGGTGGTGCGGCCGGGCACCAGCGTCACCTTGCAGCCGCGCTGTACCAGGCTGCGCAGAATGTTGCGCTTGTAGCCGAAGTCCATCAGGGCCACATGGAACTCGCCCTCTTCGTGATAGGTCTCCTCGTGGTCCACGGTGACGCTGTCCACCGCATCGGTGACCGCGTAGGCGCGGATGCGCTCCATCAGCGCCGCGTCGGCCAGGGCGGCCTCGGCACTGTCGTACTCCGTGGTCAGCGCGCCGTTCATCACGCCGGATTCGCGGATGATGCGGGTCAGCCGGCGGGTGTCCACGCCCTGCAGGCCGATGATGTTCTGCTGTTTCAAAAAGGCGTCCAGCGTCTCTTTGCAGCGGAAGTTGGACGGTGCGTCACACACTTCGCGCACAATGTAACCGAAGGCATGGATGCGGCAGGACTCCGCGTCCTCGCCGTTCACGCCATAGTTGCCCACCAGGGGGTAGGTCTGGGTGATGATCTGGCCGTAATAGCTGGGGTCGGTGAGCGTTTCCTCGTAGCCCACCATGCCGGTGTTGAACACCACCTCGCCCACGCTGGTGCCCGCGGCGCCAAAGTTTTCGCCCTCGAACACCATGCCGTTGGCCAGTACCAGATATGCTTTCATGGAAATCCCTCTTTTCTGTGCGGTATTCAAAAGGCGTTTACAGGGTCTGTTTGGCCTGCTCTTTCATTTTGCGGCTGCCCAGATGCACCAGAGGCAGCTTGCCCTCTTTGCAGATGGGGCATTCCTCGGGCAGGTAGTTGGGCAAATCCAGCTTCACGGCGCTGGCCAGAATGGGGATGGGAGACGGAGCTTCCGCCTTGGTGCGGTCCACCACGCACACGATGCCCAGGCATTCGCCGCCGGCCTCTTCAATGACGCGCTTGGTCTCCAGAGAAGAGATGCCCGTGGTGACCACGTCTTCGGCGATGATGCATTTTTCACCCGGCTGGATGGCAAAGCGCTTCAGGGTCATGACGTTGTCCACACGCTCGGTGAAGATGGCGCGCTTGCCCAGCTGGCGGCCCAGCTCGTAGGCGTAGACGATGCCGCCCATGGCCGGGCCGACGATCACGTCCACATCCAGGTCTTTCAGCTGCTCGGCCACGTTCTCCATGACCAGGGCGCATTTGTCGGGATACTGCTGCAGGAAAGCCATCTGGCAGTAGGCGGAAGAGTGACGGCCCGAGGACAGCAGGAAGTGGCCCTCCAGGAAGGCGTCGCAGGATTTGAGAATTTCCAGTGCGTTGTTCATGATGATGCTCCTTTTATATCTTGAAAAATATCCGTTTGCTTGTTACACACGGGCCGCGCCGCGGATCTCGTTCAGGGTCTTGACGCCGTGGGCGTCCATCCAGCCGGCGATGCCGTCCGCAATTTTCTCGCAGGCTTTCGGGTCCATGAAATTGGCTGTGCCCACCTGCACCGCCGTGGCGCCGGCCATGATGAACTCCAGCGCGTCGCGGGCGGTGGCAATGCCGCCCAGGCCCACCACGGGCACCTTGACCGCGCCGCACACCTGATAGACCATGCGCAGGGCGATGGGCCGGATGGCCGGACCGGACAGGCCCGCAAATACATTATGGAACACCGGACGCCGTTTTTCAAGGTCAATGGCCATGGCCTGGAAGGTATTCACCAGGCTGAGGCCGTCGGCCCCGGCTTCCTCGCAGGCCAGCGCCATCTCCACAATGTTCTCGGCGTTGGGGCTGAGCTTGACGATCATGGGTTTCGAGGTGCACTTGCGCACCCGGCTGACCACCTCGCGGGCGCTCTCGGCCTTGACGCCGTAGGCGATGCCGCCGGCCTTCACGTTGGGGCAGGAGATGTTCAGCTCGATGAAGTCGATGTCGGTTTTGTCCAGCAGACGGGCGCCCTCTTCGTAAGTCTCGATGGTGGAGCCGCCCAGGTTGGCCATGGACGCGCAGCCCAGCTGCAGCATCTGGGGCAGTTCGTTGTCAATGAAGTGCTGCACACCCGGGTTCTGCAGGCCGATGGAGTTGATGAGGCCCGAGGGCGTCTCCCACAGGCGCTCGCCCTCGTTGCCGTACTTGCCTTCCAGCGTCAGGCCCTTGCCGGACACGGCGCCCAGCTTTTTCAGATCCACGATGTTCTCGTATTCCACGCCGAAGCCGAAGGTGCCGGAGGCGGCGATGACCGGGCTTTGCAGGGTCTTTCCGCACAGGTTCACGCGCAGATCAGCCATAGAACACACTCCCCTCGAACACGGGGCCGTCCTTGCATACGGACACGCCGCCGTTTTTGGACTTGCAGGTGCAGCCCAGGCACGCGCCCAGACCGCAGGCCATTTTGGCCTCTTTGCTGACGTACACCCGCACCCCTTTGGCCAGGCACATGCGGGCCACTTTTTCCATCATGATCTCGGGTCCGCAGGTGTACACCACGTCAAACTGCTCCGGGTCCAAAAGGTCGGTGACAAAACCGTGGTGGCCCACCCGGCCTGTGTCCGTGGCGATCTGCACATTGTCGCACACGGCCGCAAAGGCCGCCAGGCGATAGGGCTCGTCCCGGAAGCCGGCGAAGAAGTGCACTTCGGCCCCCGCGTTTTTCAGTTCCTTTGCCAGCTGCAGCAGCGGCGCGGTGCCGATGCCGCCGCCCGCCAGAGCCACCTTTTTCCCCTCGATGGGAAAGCCGTTGCCCGCGGGGCCGGTCAGCTGCAGATGGTCGCCGGTGCCCAGGGCCGCCAGCTTTTCGGTGCCGGTGCCCTTGACCTCGTACAGGAAAGAGATCTCCCGCAGTTCCGGGTCAAAGCTGTGCAGGCTGATGGGGCGGGACAGAAGCGGCGCTTCGTCTGCGCCCCAGGCGCGCAGCATGTAGAACTGCCCCGCTTTGGGCGCGGGGGTGGACGCGTCCCACAAAGCGGTCAGCAGCAGAATGTTCTCCGCCTGCTTTTCATTGCGCAGGACCACAACTTCACAGTTTGCTGCACGCATCCGCAATGGCCTCCTTCATGTTCACGCACTCGTTGTAAGCGGCCTCGGCAAAGCCGGTGCCGGGCTGTTTTTTGTACGCCAGCAGAATGCCGCGGCTGGAGTTCACGGTGCCGCCGTTTCCCTTGGACAGGTACTGGGCGATGTCCTCGGCCTTGCCGCCCTGGGCGCCGTAGCCGGGGATCAGGAAGAACGCATCCTTGTATTTGGCGCGGATCTCTTTCGCCTCTTCGATGTGGGTGCCGCCGATGACGAGCCCCACGCTGGAGTAGCCGTGCTCGCCCAGGTAGTCCCGGCCGAAAGCGGTCAGCTTGTCGCCCACCAGATCGTACACGTGGCGGCCGTCGGCCAGCTTTTCGTATTCAAAGTCCCTGGCGCCGCCGTTGGAGGTGCGGCACAGCACAAACACGCCCTTGCCTTTTTCACGCATGTACTTGGTGTAGGGCTCGATGGAGTCCATGCCCATGTAGGGAGCCAGCGTCATGAAATCGGCCTCAAAGTCCCCCTCGAAATGGGCCTTGGCGTACATTTCGGCGGTCTTGGCAATGTCGCCGCGCTTCACGTCCGCAATGACGGGCAGGTTGCGGCTGCGCAGATAGGCCAAGGTGTTTTTGTAGGCGGTCAGGCCGTCCAGCCCGTAGGACTCGTAGTAAGCGATCTGCACTTTATAGCAGCCGGCCACCTCTTTGGTGGCCTCGATGATCTCTTTGTTGAAGCGGAAGATGTTTTCCCCGGCGGTCAGGGCCGAATCCACAAAATCCTCCGGCAGGTAGGTAAAATCGGTGTCCAGGCCCACGCACACCGGGCCACGGGCTTCCACAGCTTCGTACAGTCGGTCCATTTGCAGCATTTTCGTATCCTCCGTTTACAGTTCGTTGTAGGTGATAACGCCGGCTTTGACGGTGGCTTTTACCTTGCCGTACAGCGTCAGGCCGTCGTAGGGTGTGTTGTGGCTTTTGCCGGCGAATTCGTCCTTGTTGACCACATAGGGATGCTCCAGGTCCACCAGGACCACGTCGCCGTCGTATCCCTCGGCCAGAAGGCCCTTGTTCAGGCCCAGAATTTCGGACGGGCCCTTGCTCATCATGCGGGACAGCGTCTCCAGCGGCAGGCCGCACTGGCGGCACAGCTTTGTATAGCACACGCTGAAGGCGGTCTCCAGCCCCACCATGCCCGGCGCGCCCTTGGCCTTATCCTCGGGCGAATGGGGCGCGTGGTCCGTTCCGATGGCCTCCACTTCCCCGGCGGCCATGGCCTCGATCAAATATTCCACGTCCTCTTTTTTGCGGATGGGCGGGTTGACCCGGAAGCCGTTGTCGTAAAACCAGATGTGATGGGGCGTGACCTCGCTGGTGACCTTGACGCCCCGGCGCTTTGCCCGGATGACTTCCTCCATGGCCTCTTTGGTGCTGACGTGGCACATGTGCAGCTTTGCGCCCGTGGCCTCGGCAATATAGATGTTGCGCACCGTCTCCAGATTTTCGGCCAGCCGGTAGTCGATGGGCGACAGGTCCATGTCCTCGGCGTGGCTCATGACGGTCAGGCCCTTTTCGGCGGCGATGGTCATGGCCTCATACATGACCTTGGAGTCCCGCACGCCCCGGCCGTCCTCGGAAATAAAGCGCAGATTCGGGGGCAGAACCGTGAGATGGCTGACGGTTTTGCCGTCAAAGTCCTTTGTGATGGAGATGCACTGGTTGATGTCGCACAGGCCGATGCGCCTGGCGTCGTCCATCAGGCTTTGGGCGATGGCCGCCGACGAGCACACGGGCTTTGTGTTGGCCATGCAGTTGACAAAGGTGTAGCCGCCCCGGGCCGCCGCCCGGGACCCGCTGGTCAGGTCTTCCTTGTACTCGAAGCCCGGGGTGCGGAAGTGGCAGTGGGTGTCCACAAAGGCGGGCAGCAGCACAAGGCCTCCCGCGTCCAGCACGGGGCCGTCGGCCTGCAGGTCTTTTCCCACCGCGGTGATGGTTCCGTTTTCAATGAGCACGTCCCCCTCGCGGACGCCCAGCGCGTCCGCCAGCATTGCGTTGCGAATGAGCATGTGGTTCCTCCTTTTGGGCAAAAAAAAACTTTTCCACAAAAAGGGAAAAGTTTAAAAGACGATAAAACGGCCAGGGCCTTTGGACTGATTCAACAAAAACACACTGCACAGCGTCATTCCGCGGCTCCTCCGTCTTCATTTTGTTCCATAGTATTTTAGCATTGGTCCGACAGATTGTCAATCGGAATCCGATGTAAAACATAACGGGCCGTGACGGGGTTTTTCTGTGTGTAATCCACAAAGGCGATCTGGCGCGCCGCGTACAGCACGGCCACGCCCCGGCGCACGCCGGGTTTGGGGGCGGTGGCGGGGTTTTGGGCCAGCGCGCGCACCGCCTTTGCCAGCAGCGGGTCCTTCACCTGCAGGCAGGCGGGCAGACGGCCCGTGGCGTTGGTGGCCAGCCGGTCGCAGACCAGGGCGTCCCGCAGGCACTGGCTGTCCACGCCGGGCAGTGTTTTGCAGAATTCGTACAGACGGGCGGTGTATCCGTCCAGATCCAGGCGCACCGTGTCGCCCGCAGCCCTGCCCAGCGCCGTGTAGAAGGCAAAGGGCGTCAGGCCTGTGGCGTCCAGAACGTACTGCGCCGTGTGCCGGAACCGGCGGGAGTTGTACACCCGCTCCAGCGCGTCCTCGGTTTGGTGCAAAAGCGCCAGGTCCTCTTCGCTCAGCCAGGGCGTGGAACGCACCTCATACGGAGGAAGCGGAGAAAATTCGCAGGGATACTGTTCCGTTTCTTCCCGCATGGCGGCCCCGTGCAGCAGTTTCAAAAAGCCCAGCTGCAGCATGGACGCACCCAGGGCGTAGCCCTCGTTGAAGCTGTCGGCAAAGGTGGCCAGATCCTCGAAGGGCAGGCCGGCGATCAGATCGATGTGGATGTGCATGTTCTCCATGGCCACCAGCCGCCGGATGTTCTGCTTCAGCACCCGGGTATCGGTTTTGCGGCGCACGGCCTCCAGCGTTCGCTCGCAGAAGGACTGCATGCCGATCTCCAGCTGCACCGCGCCCACGGGCATGCGCTCCAGCAGGCGGAAGGTCTCCTCCTGCAGAATATCCCCGGCGATCTCAAAGTGGAAG
Source organism: Ruthenibacterium intestinale (assembly GCF_040096265.1). Taxonomy (NCBI): domain Bacteria; kingdom Bacillati; phylum Bacillota; class Clostridia; order Eubacteriales; family Oscillospiraceae; genus Ruthenibacterium; species Ruthenibacterium intestinale. Next base: position 832 of record NZ_JBBMFA010000093.1, on the reverse strand, counting down.
CACACCCCGGCGGGGATGTCCCGGCCGTAGTGCTCCAGGATAAATGCCAGAATGGCGTTGGCGTGGCGGGGGTTGGCGTTGAAGGTGCGGTCAATGAACTTGACGGTCTTCGCCCCGGAATTGGCCAGGGTCAGAATGTCCCGGAATGCCCGGTCCAGCGGGAACCAGCGGGGTTTGCCGCACCGGCCCGACAGACAGAAGGCGCAGGAATAAGGGCAGCCGCGGCTGGTCTCCAGATAGGCGATGCGGCCGTTCAGCGCCGACAGGTAGCGGGGCGTATAGGGGCTGGGCACGTCGCCCGGCAGCACGCAGGGCGCACGTTCCACCACTTCGTTCCCCACCCGGCCGCACAGACCGGGAATGTTCCCGGCCATGGGGTCCTGCCCGGCGGCCAGGCACCGCAGAAAGGCGGGCACGCTCTCCTCGCCTTCCCCGGACAGCACGTAATCCACCTGGCTGCGGCGGCGCAGCACATCCCTCGCGTTGTAGCTGACCTCGGGTCCGCCCAGCGCCACCACGGTTTGGGGCAGGCGCTGTTTCACCTGTGCGGCCAGCGCCAGCGTCTCGGTGATGTTCCACAAATAGCAGGAAAACGTCACCACCGACGGCGCGCCCTCACACAGGCGTTCCAACACGGCGGCGGGCGGCTCGTTGATGGTGCCCTCCACCACCCGGACCCGGTCCGCCAGTTCGGGGGCATGGGTCTCCACCCCTGCCGCCAGGCACCAGGGCGTCAGCGAGGAGTGAATGTATTTTGCGTTGATGGCGCACAGCGCCGCGGAAAAATCCATAAAAATGCTCCTTGCACAAAAGCGGGCGCGAAAACGCGCCC
>NZ_JBBMFA010000092.1:0-85856 GCF_040096265.1 Ruthenibacterium intestinale | reverse complement strand
GCCGGTACCGGCAGCCGCACTTTATTGTTTCAAACAAAATTTTGGAGGTGTTTTACCATAGCCGGCAAAAAAGAACTGGAAATCAACGAAGGCATCCGTGACAAAGAGGTGCGCGTAATCGATGCGGACGGAACCCAGCTGGGCATCATGTCCGTGCGGGATGCACAGAAAAGAGCGGACGAAAAGAATTTGGACCTTGTGAAGATCGCGCCCCAGGCACAGCCTCCCGTGTGCAAAATTCTGGATTACGGGAAGTATCGCTTCGAACTGCAGAAGCGGGACAAAGAAGCAAAGAAAAATCAGAAGGTCGTAGACATCAAGGAGATTCGTCTGTCCCTCAATATCGACACGAACGACTTCAACACCAAGGTCAACCAGGCAGCCAAATTTTTGGCCAAGGGCGACAAGGTGAAAGTTTCCATCCGGTTCCGCGGCCGCGAAATGGCGCACACCAACCTTGGTCTGGACGTGCACAAACGTTTTGCCGAGGCTCTGCCGGGCGCTGTGGTGGAAAAACAGCCCAAGCTTGAGGGACGGAGCATGCAAATGTTCCTGGCCCCTGCCCCTTCCAAGCAAAATTAAGGAGGAACTGAAAAATGCCCAAGATCAAAACACATTCCGGTGCGAAAAAACGCTTTAAGCTGACGAAAAACGGCAAAGTGAAGCGCGGTAAGGCCTTCCGCAGCCACATTCTGACCAAAAAGAGCACCAAACTGAAACGCGGTTTCCGCAAAGCCGCTTACGCGGACAAGACGAACACAGCTGCCGTGAAACGCATGCTGCCCTACGCTTAAGCAATTAACATCAGAAAAACCGCTATTAAAGGAGATTTAAGAATATGGCTCGTATCAAAGGCGCTATGATGACGCGCAAAAGAAGAAAAAAGACCCTGAAACTTGCCAAAGGTTATTTCGGCAGCAAATCCAAACACTTTAAGATGGCCAAACAGCAGGTCATGAAGAGCGGTAACTACGCCTTCGCTGGCCGCAAAATGAAAAAACGTGAGTTCCGCAATCTGTGGATCACCCGTATCAACGCCGCCTGCCGTGCAGAGGGCATGAACTATTCTTCCTTCATGAACGGCCTGAAAAAAGCTGGCGTGGAGCTGAACCGCAAAATGCTGAGCGAGATGGCGATTCACGATCCGAAGAGCTTCTCCGCTCTGATCGAGACCGCGAAAAACGCTGTAAAATAAGAACTGCGACACGCCCGCGCACAAGTTGCACGGGCGTCGCTTTGTATTAGCGGGTGCCCGAAAAAAGGGCGGAAAAGGAGAATGCGCGCATGGAACTGCGGATTACAAGCCGTGAAAATGAAAAGGTGAAACAGCTTTGCAAACTGCGGGAGAGCGCCTCTTTTCGTCAGGCACAGAATTGCTTCCTTGCGGAAGGCGTGCGCCTTTGCAGGGATATTGCCGCCGTTTGGCCGCCGCTGGAAGTGTATCATACGGACAAGGTTTTGGAACAGCATCCGGAATTGCAGGACCTTCCGGGTCGTCATGTGATGATTTCACAGAGTGTGGCGGATAAAATCTCGGATACAAAGAACCCGCAGGGGATTTTCTGTGTGTTTGAACGTGCGCTGAAATCTCTTGACCAGGCTGTCTCCGCAGACCGGTGGCTGGTTCTGGAACATGTCCAGAACCCGGCTAATATCGGTGCGCTTTTGCGTAGTGCGGCTGCTTTTGGTTTCGAGGGAGCGATATTTTGCGCGGATTGTGCCGACCCGTACAGCCCCAAAGCCGTGCGGGCCAGTATGTCTGCTGTAGCGCGCCTGAAATTGCTGCGTGCAGATACGGTGGCGGAAACGGCTGCCTGGCTGAAAACCGAAGAAGTCCCTCTGGTGGCTGCTGCTTTGCGTCATTCTGTCCCGCTGGATGAGGCGGACGGGCTGCGGGGTGGCAAAATCGCATTGCTGATCGGCAATGAGGGAAACGGGTTGTCGGATGAGGCAGTGGAAGCGGCAGACTTGGCTGTGCGCATTCCCATGGCGCAGGGAGTTGAGTCGCTGAATGCTGCGGTTGCAGGCGGCGTTTTGTTGTGGCACTTCAGGGGTGTATAAAAGATGCAAGGGGTAGAATACTGGCTGTGGCTTGCCAATGCTCTCGGCCCGTGCGCTTCCAACTCGGCACGTGTACTGCGGGCTTTTCCCGCTCCGGAGAAGTTGGCGCTGGCACTTGGACAGCAGGAACTGAATGAATTGTTCACGCCGGCCCAGATGCGTGCTTTGAAAAGTACGCGGCCCCAGGAGCTTTTGAGCCGTATGGAACGCTGCCGGCAGCTGGGTGTTCAGATAGTCACGTGGGCAGATCCGGATTATCCGCCTCTTCTGCGGCAAATCGATTCTCCGCCGCCGGTGCTTTACTATCGGGGAGATTTAAGCGCGGCGTCCGCGCCGCTGGTACTTGGCATGATTGGCCCGCGCCGCCCGTCTGCCTATGGGGTAGAGGCAATGCAGTTTCTGGCGCAGGGGCTGGCTGGGTTTGGAGCTGTTCTTGTGTCCGGCATGGCAGAAGGGCTGGATGGCGAAGCACATCGTGCCTGCCTTCGGAAAGAGATGCCTACCATTGCCTGTCTGGGGTTCGGGCACCAGCATTGCTATCCTGCCCAGAATCATATGCTGAAGAAAATGATTGAAAAGTGCGGCCTGACGCTGAGCGAGTACCCGCCGGACAAAGAACCGTGCAAGGCATTTTTCCCTCAGAGAAACCGCTTGATTGCGGGCCTGAGCAGAGGCGTCTGTGTGGTGGAAGCGCGAGAGAACTCGGCAACGTCGAATACCGTTTCGCATGCATTGAGATACAACCGCGATGTGTTCAGTGTACCCGGCAGCATCTTCTCGCCTTTGTCGGCGGGAACAAATCGGTTGTTGACAGAAGGGGCGGTTCCCGTCACTTGCGCCAAAGATATTTTTCGATTTTATGGGTTGGAAAGTGCTGAGGAGGAAAAGCCTGCCCCTGCAGAAGAGCCGGAACTGTCGCCCGATGCACGCAAAATTCGCCGGTTGCTGAGCAGCCGACCGCAGACTTTGGCCTCCCTTTGCGAAAAGGCGGGCCTTGAGCCGCTGCGCGCTATGGCGGCGTTTACAGAGCTGGAGATCAAAGGCGTAGCTCAGCAGTTGGCTGGCCGTCAATTCATCCTGAAAGGATCCTGATACATGTCAAAACTAGTCATTGTGGAGTCTCCCGCAAAGGCGAAGACCATCCGCAAATACTTGGGGAATGGCTATGAAGTTACAGCTTCCATGGGCCATATTCGCGATTTACCCAAAAGTCAGCTTGGCATTGATGTAGAGCACGGTTATGCACCACAGTACATCAATATCAAGGGCAAAGAGAAAATTATTAAAGAACTGAAAACCATGGCCAAAAACAGCGACGAAGTGTTTCTGGCAACGGACCCGGACCGCGAGGGAGAAGCCATCAGTTGGCATTTGGCCAACTTGCTGGGCCTGGACACCCAGGCGCCGCAGCGCGTCACCTTTGGTGAAATCACCAAGAAAGGCGTTACGCAGGGAATGGCTGCGCCGCGCGCCATCGATATGGACTTGTTCAATGCACAGCAGGCTCGGAGAATTCTGGACCGTCTGGTGGGTTATAAACTTTCGCCCTTTTTGTGGCGCAAGGTTCGCCGGGGATTGTCTGCCGGACGCGTACAAAGTGTTGCTGTGCGGCTGATCGTGGATCGCGAAAAGGAAATCGAGGCGTTTCAGCCTGAGGAGTACTGGAATATTGACGCAGTGCTTTGCCCGCCTTCCAGCACCAAAAAATTTACGGCGCGGCTGTTCAGCACAGCGGCCGGCAAAAAGCTGGAAGTCAAAAATGCCGAGCAAAGTCAGGCAATTGTGCAGGCTCTGCAGGGCGCTGATTATACGGTCAGTTCCATCAGCCGTGGCAAGAGGAAAAAAACACCGGCACCTCCGTTCATTACGTCCACCATGCAGCAGGAAGCCAGTCGCCGGCTGGGCTTCACTGCCACCCGAACCATGCGGGCAGCGCAGATGCTGTATGAGGGCGTGGATGTTGCGGGTCAGGGAACCATGGGCCTGATCACTTATATGAGAACCGACAGCCTGCGCATCGCCGACGAAGCGGTGGCGGCGGCGAAGGATTTCATCACCGGAAGCTATGGCGAACAGTATGTATGTCCCTACAAGCGCACTTATAAGAGCCGCAGTGCTACTGCCGCCCAGGACGCGCACGAGGCAGTTCGTCCCACCAATCCGGCTTTGACGCCCGATGAGGTGGAAAAAAGCGTCACGGGCGACGCGGCAAAACTGTACCGCCTGATTTGGAGCCGCTTTATTGCCAGCCAGATGAGCGATTGCCAGCAGGATACCGTTTCCGCGGACATTGTGGCGGCGGATTATCTGTTCCGTGCTTCGGGATATGTGGTGACCTTCGACGGCTTTACGGCCCTGTATGAAGAGGCGACGGACGAAAAAGAGAAAAAAGAGACTGCTCTGCCGCCTCTGACTGAGGGAGACGTGCTGAAGCTGAAAGAATTGAAACCGGAGCAAAAGTTCACGCAGCCGCCTGCACGTTATACAGAGGCGACGCTGATCCGCGCACTGGAGGAAAACGGAATCGGGCGCCCGTCTACGTATGCTCCGATTATTACCACCATCATTGATCATGATTATGTGGAGCGGGAGCAGAAGAAGCTGGTGCCCACCAAACTGGGACGTGTAATCAATGATTTGATGATGGAGCAGTTCCCGGATATCATCGATGTCACGTTCTCGGCCAACATGGAAAAGAATCTGGACCAGATTGAAAACGGGAAAGCGGATTGGCACAAGACCATCGATGACTTTTATCAGGGCTTTGAAAAGAATCTGCTGCGCGCGGAAGAAGAGATGAAAGACAAGAAAGTCAAGGTGCCGGACGAAGAAACAGATGAAATCTGTGAACTGTGCGGACGCAAAATGGTCATCAAAAGCGGCAGATACGGAAAGTTTCTGGCGTGCCCGGGTTTCCCGGAATGCAAAAACACGAAGCGCCTGGTCAAAGATACCGGTGGCCAGTGCCCCAAATGCGGCAGCCGCGTGCTGATCCGTCATTCCAAGAAGGGGCGCGTCTATTATGGATGCGAGAAGAATCCCACCTGTGATTTCATGACCTGGAACGAGCCGACGGCGGAGAAATGCCCGCAATGCGGTTCGACACTGTTCAAAAAGGGCGGTAAAAACGGCGTTCTGCTGTGCGAAAAAGAGGGCTGCGGCTATTCACGTCCGGCTCAGGAAAAGAAAGGCTAAGGGCAATGCAGATTCGGATTTTGGGCGCGGGCCTCGCAGGCTGTGAGGCCGCGCTCTACCTTGCAAAAAATGGATTTGAGGTAGAGCTGTACGAGCAGAAACCTCATAATTTTTCTCCGGCGCATAAAAACAGCGGATTTGCGGAACTGGTTTGTTCCAATTCTTTGAAGGCGGACCGGCTGGATTCGGCTTCCGGTCTGCTGAAAGCGGAAATGAAGCTTTTGGGAGACTGCCTGCTGGAGGTAGCAGAACGCTGCCGTGTGGCGGCAGGCGGTGCGCTGGCAGTGGACCGCACCGAGTTCAGCCAGCAGGTGACAGAACTGGTGGAGAACACGCCGGGAATTACCATTCGGCGGGAAGAAGTTCGCTTTGTGGGGGAAACCCGCCCGGACACCATTACCATTGTGGCGACCGGACCGCTCACAGAGGGAGAGCTGGCCCAGGATATTGCACGGCTTACCGGTGGGCAGAAGCTGTCTTTTTACGATGCGGCGGCGCCGATTGTGACGGCAGAAAGCCTGAATATGGACCGCATTTTTGCAGCTTCCCGCTATGGCCGGGGCGAGGCCGACTATTTGAATTGTCCTTTTGACAAAGAGGGATATGAGGCTTTCCATGCGGCGCTGCAAAATGCTGAGCGTGCGCCGCTGCATGATTTTGACGGCGATTTGACGGTTTACGAAGGATGCATGCCGATCGAGGTCATGGCAGGGCGCGGAGCGGATACCATGCGCTACGGTCCGCTGCGGCCTGTGGGATTGACCGATCCTCGAACCGGTCATCGTCCGTGGGCGAATGTGCAGCTTAGAGCAGAGAACACTGAGCGCAGCATGTATAATTTGGTGGGCTTTCAGACCAATTTGAAGTTTGGAGAACAGCAGCGCGTTTTTCGCATGATTCCCGGCTTGGAGAATGCGGAGTTTGTGCGCTATGGCGTGATGCACCGAAATACGTTCCTGAACAGCCCGGTTCTGCTGGGGCCGGATTTGTCGCTTCGTTCTTATCCGAATGTCTTTTTTGCAGGGCAGATTACCGGATTCGAAGGTTACGTGGAAAGTATGGCCAGTGGTTTGTTGGCGGCTCGTGCCGTGCAGGCGCGCCTGTTGGGAAAAAGGACACCGGTCTATCCGGATGAGACCATGTGCGGTTCGCTGTTGCGCTACATCGCCACGCCGACGCGGGATTTCCAGCCCATGGGTGCAAACATGGGAATTCTGCCTTCGCTGGAAGAACGGGTGCGCGATAAACGCAAACGTTATGAAATGCTTGCGCAGCGTGCGGTGAACGCGCTGCAGGAGAGCCTTGTCTGCGAGTAAACAGGAAAGAAGAAGAATGGCGGCGCCTCGCGGTGGAGAATCGCCCGGCGGGACGTCACCATTTTTCTTCGTTCCGTCTTCTGTGTTTTGAAAAGAAAGGAGACGCATTTTTATGAAGATCATTATTGATGCAATGGGCGGCGATCATGCTCCCGCAGAAATCCTGAAAGGTGCGGCACAGGCCGTAAAGGAATATCATGTCAGCATCGTCGCTGTGGGTAATGCGGAGAAAATTGCCCAGGCTGTGAAGGAGCACTCCATTGATATGGATCAAATCACGATCGTGAATGCCAGTGAGGAGATTTCCATGTGCGACGAGCCCACAGCCGCCATTCGCCATAAAAAAGACTCTTCTATGGTGGTGGGCATGCGTATGCTGGCAGCCGGTGAGGGCGATGCCTTTGTGTCTGCAGGCTCTACAGGCGCTCTGCTGGCGGGCGCTACGCTGATTGTAAAGCGCCTGAAGGGCGTGAAACGTCCGGCCATCGGTACGGTAATTCCGGGGGCGAATCATCCGTTCCTGCTGCTGGATTCCGGCGCCAACGTAGAGTGTCGGCCGGAAATGCTGGATGCCTTTGCCACCATGGGCACGGTTTATATGGAAAAGGTGCTGGGAGTAAAGCAGCCTAAGGTAGCGCTGGTGAATAACGGTGCGGAAGAAACCAAAGGTACGCCGACCTATGTGACGGCGCACGCGCTGCTCAAGCAGAATTCCAATATTCAATTTGTCGGCAATGTAGAGCCCAAGGACATTCCGCAGGGAGATGTGGATGTGGTGGTCTGCGACGGCTTTACAGGAAATGTAATTTTAAAACTGACCGAAGGTCTGGCAAAAATGCTGGTGGGACAGATCAAAGGCGTATTTTTGAAAAACGCGCTGACGAAGCTGGCGTTCCTGTTTGTCAAAGACGGCATGAAAGATTTTAAAAAGAAGCTGGACGCCGACGAGTACGGCGGTGCGCTGATGATGGGGGTGCAGCATCCGGTCATCAAAGCCCATGGCTCGTCCAATGCAAAGGCGTTTAAAAATGCCATCCGGCAGGCAAAAGCGTGCGTGGAAGGCAATGTGGTGAACACCATGGCCGAGAAGCTGGCACTGACTGTGCCCGACGGGACGGAGGGCTGAGTATGCAGGATTTGAAAGCACTGGAACAGGTGCTCGGGCATACGTTCAAAGACCCGTATCTGCTTCAGACAGCGCTGACGCACACTTCTTTTGCCAACGAAGCGCGCCACGGAACAAAGCACAACGAAAGACTGGAATTCCTGGGAGACTCTGTTCTATCGATTGTAGTGGCGGATTATCTGTTTACGCATAAAGATATGCCCGAGGGAGAACTGACCCGCATGCGCGCCAGTTTGGTGTGTGAAAATGCTTTGTTCGGTTTTGCACAGCAAATTGACCTGGGCAGCTATCTGCGTCTGGGAAAAGGGGAAGAAATGGGCGGCGGTCGCCATCGCCCCAGTGTGGTTTCCGATGCATTTGAGGCTGTGATTGCTGCGCTGTACCTGGACGGCGGGATTGAGACGGCGAGACGTTTTATCCTGCCTTTTGTCACCCGCACGCTGACCGATGCTGCGGCGGAAGAAGACTATAAAACGCGTCTGCAGGAAATTGTGCAGCAGAACCCGGAGGAACGGCTGCGCTATGTGGTGGCGCGTGAATCCGGTCCGGATCACGACAAACACTTCGAAGTGGATGTCTATTTGAATTCCAACGCGGTGGGACACGGCGAAGGACATTCGAAAAAACAGGCGGAACAGGCCGCGGCCAAAGAAGCACTTGCTTTGATGGGTTATTGAACCACACTTTGTTCCGAAAGGGGAAACTATGTTTTTAAAAGCACTGGAGATTCACGGCTTTAAATCCTTTCCGGACCGCACCAAAATTACCATCGAGCGGGGAATTACCGCTGTGGTTGGGCCAAACGGCTCGGGAAAAAGCAATATTTCCGACGCCATCCGCTGGGTGCTGGGGGAGACCAGCGCCAAACAGCTGCGCGGCGGCGGGAAAATGGAAAACGTTATTTTTGGCGGTACCCAGTCGCGCAACGCCATGGGGTTCGCCAGCGTAAATCTTTATATCGATAACACAGACCGCCGCATCGATGTGGACTCCGACGAGGTGGTCATTGGACGCAAGTATTATCGCTCTGGTGACAGCGAGTATTCGGTCAATGGGCAGAATGTGCGTTTGAAAGATATCTATGAGATGTTTTTGGATACGGGCCTTGGGCGCGATGGCTACTCGATTATCGGGCAGGGCCGAATCGCTGTCATTGTAGGTGCCAAATCCAACGAACGGCGTGAAATTTTTGAAGAGGCATCCGGTATTGCGAAATATCGTTATCGGAAAAATGAGGCCGAGCGCCGGCTTGCTTCTGCCGAGGACAATCTTGTTCGTTTGCGCGACATTCTGGGAGAACTGGAGGGCCGTGTGGGGCCGCTGGAAAAAGAGGCGGAAAAAGCAAAGCGCTATTTGGAACTTGCAGAGAAGCGAAAGGGCCTGGAGGTCACACTCTGGGTGGATACGGTACAGAAAGCGCGGGATACCGTGCGGGAAGTGCAGAGAAAAATTGAATTGGCCAATGCGGACTATGACCGCGCCAGCCGCGAGATGGAAGGCGTGGATGCCGAAACGGAGGAGATCCGCGCTCAGTCGGAGCATCTCATTAAAGAGATTGACCGCTGCAATGCAGAGATCCGCGCAATCACAGAGCGGATTTCCGGGTCGGACGCCTCCCTGGCCGTGCTGCGCAATGATATTGAGCACAATCAGGCAACCATCGCCCAGATGGAGCAGGAAATCAGCCAAAGCGGTATGGGGCGTGAAGCAATTGAAGCCGAACGCGCACAGCATCAGGCGGCGATTGAAGAGTGTGAAAAGGAATTGGCGTCTTTGGCGCAGCGTGCGGAAGAGACAGAGCAGCTGCTGTCGGATTTGCAAAACAAAAGTGCTGCCAGCGGTGAGCGGCGCGGAGCGGTAGAGGCAAAACTGGCGGACATGGCCGCGCGCATTACAGACCTGAAAGTTGTGCAGGCCAGTGCGGATTCCGCAAGAGAGGCCGCCCAGCTGCGCTTGGGCAGTGCGACGCAGGACAAGCAGACAAACGAAAAGCGTCTGGCTGATTTGCATCAGGAGAAGAAAGAGACCGAAGCCTTCCTCAATGATGCCATTGAGAGGCTGACGCGCCTTGAGAATATCAAGGGCGGTCTGACCATGAAGCTGGACAGCCGGAAAAAGCTTTTGGATGAAGCGGATGCTGCGGAGCAAAAGTTGGAGCGCGATATGGAGAGCGCTTCTCAGAGAATTCAGCTGTTGCGGGATCTGGAACGGAATATGGACGGATACCAGAGCAGCGTCAAAACTGTGATGCGCGCTTCAACAAATCGGCGCCTTCGGGGAATTATTGGCCCGGTATCCAGTATTCTTACGGTCAAACCGGGGTATGAGGTAGCCATCGAGACGGCGCTGGGATTTGCACTGCAGAACATTGTGGTGGAAAACGAGTCTGCTGCCAAGGCGGCAATGGCTTTTTTGCGGGACGAAAAAGCGGGGCGTGCTACGTTCCTGCCCTTGGACACCATGCGTCCGGCTCATTTCGATGCTTCTCGGCTGACAGGCAGCGCGGTGAAGGCCAGTGATCTGGTGGAATACGATAAACGCTATGAAAACGTGGTGTCCAACTTGCTGGGACGCATTGTGGTAGTAGATGAGATCAATGAGGCTTCCCGCGTGGCGCGCAGTTTGGATTATCGAAATCGCATTGTTACGGCGGACGGTCAGGTGATCAATGCGGGCGGTTCGTTTACCGGCGGCAGCGTCTCGCGGTCGGCGGGGCTTTTCAGCCGCAAACAGGAAATTGCGGATTTGAAAGCAAAACTTGCAGATATGGAGAAAAAACGCGATGCAGCGCAAGAACGAACCGATGCGGCAAAAGCGGAAGTAGATAAGCTTTCTGCAGAATTGACGGCTACCGAAAGCGAGGCAATCACTGCCGGTGGGGATAAGATTCGTGGAGAAGTGGAGAGCGCGCGCATTTCCACGGCACTCTCGCAAACAGAGGCAGCCGCGCGGCTGTTGGACGCTGAGTGCGAAAAACTGAAAGAGCAGATTGAGCAAAGTACCCAGCAGGCACTTGAGGCACAGGAAAAGCTGACGCGCCTGACGGAGGATACCTGCCAGCTGGAGGAGGAATTGGAGACGATTGCCGGCTCGGATGATTCCTTCCTGGCTACCCGGACGCGCTTGTCGGATCAGTTGTCTGATATCAAACTGAAAAAGCTTTCTACGGAGAAAGATGCGGAGAGCCATCGGGCATCCATTGTCGCTTTGGAGAGCCGTACCGGAGAGACAGAAGAGCGTGTGCGGCAGTTGCAGGAGAATATTGCGCTTCTGCATCAGCAAAATCTGCAACGAGAAGAGCAAATGGCTGCCATGCAGCGGGATGTGGAACAGAGCAGACAGCAGATCACGGAGTTTGAACAGGCCATTCAGGCCGCTTCTCAGCAGCGCATCGAAAAAGAAGGCGCTATTACGCAGCAAAGTGCGAAGTTGCGCCGCCTGACGGATGAGCGTGAGGCGCTTGGCCGTGAGGCTGCCCGACTGACTGAGCAGAAAGAGGCCAAGGATGCGGAATATGAGCAGACGGTGGCCAAGCTCTGGGATGAGTATGAATTGGGACTGTCGGAGGCACAGGCACTGTGCGTACCGTTTGAGAGTATCACTGAACTGCGCAGAAACGTAACGGAAGTGCGCGGTAAGATCCGGTCGCTTGGAAACGTCAATGTGGGGGCAATCGATGAATATGCCGAAGTCAGTCAGCGCTATGAATTCCTGCGGACGCAAGTCGGAGATGTGGAGAAAAGCAAAGCAGAGCTGCAGCGCATGATTGCGGGCCTCTCTGAAGAGATGCGGGTCATGTTCAGCGAGAGTTTTGCCGCCATCAACCGCAACTTCGGCCGGATTTTTACCGAGCTGTTCGGCGGTGGTACGGCGCGGCTGTATCTTGAAGATGAGACAGACGTTTTGGAGAGCGGCATTGGGATTGAGGTGGCGCCTCCGGGCAAAATTATCAAAAACCTGTCGGCACTTTCCGGCGGCGAACAGGCGCTTGTTGCGATTTCCATCTACTTTGCCATTCTGGCGGTCAACCCGGCTCCTTTCTGTGTGCTGGATGAGATCGAAGCAGCACTGGACGATGTAAACGTCACACGCTATGCGCAGTATCTGCGGCGTATCTGCAATGAAACGCAGTTTATCGTCATCACGCATCGTCGTGGTACGATGGAAGAGGCAGACGTGCTGTATGGTGTGACCATGCAGGAAGACGGTGTGTCGAAAGTCTTGCGGCTGGATGTGAAAAATGTGGATGCGAGTCTCATCTCTTAATCTTATGAACGGAGGTTCACAATGGGCTTTTTTGATAAATTGGGTGCCAGCCTGAAAAAAACACGTGATTCTATTTTTGAAACCATCGGCAGTATGGTCACAGCAAGTGAGATTACCGATGACATGTATGACGATTTGGAAGAGCAGCTGATTCTGGCCGATACCGGTGTGGATGTAGCGATGGACCTGGTGGAGCAGCTTCGTAAAAAGGTGCGGGCAGAACATCTGAAAACGGGTGAACAGGCGTTGGCTGCTTTAAAGGAACTGATCCGGGATATGCTGGCTGCCGATGCAGAAATGGATTTGTCCGGCTCTCCCGCTGTTATTCTGGTCATTGGCGTCAATGGTGTGGGCAAAACGACCTCCATTGCCAAACTGGCACATCTCTATAAGGAGCAGGGCAAAAGCGTAATGCTGGCGGCGGGTGACACTTTCCGTGCCGCAGCTTCCGAACAGCTTGGCGTTTGGGCGCAGCGGGCGGGTGTTCCTATGGTGCGTCACAATGAAGGTGCGGACCCCGCTGCTGTCATTTTTGACGCGGTGCAATCTGCGGCGGCCAAAAAGATCGACATTGTCATCTGTGATACGGCCGGACGTCTGCACAATAAGAAAAATTTGATGGCGGAGCTTTCCAAAATCAGCCGTGTGGTGAACAAAGCCTGCGAGAGCGCAAGTGTGGAGACTCTTTTGGTGCTGGATGCAATCACCGGGCAGAACGCCATCAATCAGGCCAGCCAGTTTATTGATGCGGCGGGCGCAACCGGTGTGGTCTTGACCAAACTGGACGGGACGGCCAAAGGCGGAGCGGTCATTTCCATCAAGGCAAAACTGGGGCTCCCGGTTCGCTTTGTGGGAGTCGGTGAAGGTTTGGACGATTTGATGCCCTTTGATCCGGATGCATTTGCGGATGCCCTTTTTATGCGGGAAACCTGATTTTTGACCCTGTTTTCGAAAAAATTTCATATTTGAGGTGTATTATGGAATTTGTTGCTGCGACGAATAACGCACATAAGCTCAAAGAGATGCGCCGAATTCTTGAGCGCATGGGGCATACGGTTCTCAGCCAAAAAGAAGCGGGCGTATCCCTTGATCCTGAGGAAAACGGGACTACTTTTTCAGAAAATGCATGCATCAAAGCGCAGGCTATATGTGAAGCATGTCAAAAACCGACGGTAGCGGATGACTCAGGCTTGTGCGTTGAGGCATTGAACGGTGCCCCGGGTGTTTACTCTGCCCGTTATTGCGGTCGGCATGGCGACGATGGGGCCAATAATCAGAAATTGATGCAGGAAATGACGAATGTGCCGCCGCACAAGCGCGGTGCGAAGTTTGTCAGTGCAATCTGCATTTGGCTTCCCAATCAGCGGCATGCGGTCTTTGAAGGCGAATGCCGTGGTTCCATTGGATTTGAAGAGCGTGGGGAAAACGGGTTTGGGTATGATCCGCTGTTTATCCCCGATGAAGTGGGAATTCCGGGCACAGGTGAGACATTACCCAATGTTTCGCATCGCACCTACGCGGAGCTCAGTGCAGATGAGAAAGATGCCATCAGTCACCGGGGCCGCGCACTGCAGTTGTTGGAAGCGCAGCTGCCTGATTTTCTTGCGGATGCAAGCATCATCGGTATGGCGTCCGGTCCGGCACAGTCCCTTTGAACGAAACAATAAAATGGAGAGGAATCAAACTATGCTGACAAGTAAGCAACGCGCGATCCTGCGCAGAGAAGCGCAGAACCTGGATGTGGTTTTTCAGGTGGGAAAAGGCGAGATCGATGAAACGTTGGTCAACTCCACACTGGAGTGCCTGAATGCAAGAGAACTGATCAAAATGCGGGTTTTGGAATCCAGCATGTATTCCGCGAAAGAAGCGGCTGCGATTTTGGCGGAGAAGACTGGTGCGGACAGCGTCCAGGTAATCGGCTCCAAGTTCGTTTTGTACAAACAAAAGAAAAAGGACAGCCGGTATGCGGATTTAATCGCAGTCAAATGAGCCGCCGGATTTTGCTGTTTGGGGGAACATTTGATCCGCCCCACAACGGCCATATGGAATTGCTGCGTGGTGCGATGGCTGCAGTACAGCCCGATCTTGTGGTGGTAGAGCCTGCGGGTACTCCACCGCACAAGCATGCAAGTGCCACGCCGGCAGGAATTCGGCTGGCAATGTGTCAGTGTTTTTTAGACGTGGACAGGCAGATCTTGCTGGATGATACGGAGATTTTGCGCGGCGGGAAAAGTTATACGCTGGATACCGTAAATGAAATGTATCGTCGTTATCCTGATGGGACACTTTACTTTTCCATGGGAAGCGATATGCTCCTCTATTTCCGAAAATGGCACGGCTACCGGGAACTTCTTCAGAAAATGGTCCTGGTGGTTCACAGTCGTCGGGGAGAAGATGTGCAGCCTCTGCATGCTTTTGCGCGCGACTTGGAACAGGAGGGCGGGCGGATTTTGTTTGCACCCGCCCGTATTTTGGAAATCTCCAGCACCCAGATTCGAAGCAGGGTTCAGAGGGGTGAGCCTTTGGATGGACTGGTGCCTGCAAGCGTGGAAGAAATGATCGATCGGTACGCTTTGTATCAGCCGGAAGAAAGGGAAGTGTAAATTTCATGATTTCCGTTCAGGAAGCCAAGCGTTTGGCGAAAAAGAATCTCAGTGAAAAGCGCTATGAGCATACCAGCAATGTGAAAAAGCTGGCGGTGGAATTGGCTCGCCGCAATGGCGTGGATGAGGACAAAGCAGCTTTGGCGGCTTATCTGCATGACATCGCAAAGGAGCTGCCGAAGGATCGGTTGTTGCAGATTTTGCGCGAAAATGATATAATGTCTGATAATGCACTGCAACGTGCGCCTGCTGTTTGGCATGGTATCGTTGCGGCCATTTTGGCGAAAACAGAGTATGGTATTGAGGATGAGGAGATTTTGTCTGCCATTCGATGCCATACAACGGGTAAGCTGAACATGAGCAAATTGGACAAGATTATTTATATGGCAGATATGGCCAGTTACGAGAGAAACTATCCGGAGGCGGCTTCGCTGCGTGCGCATGTCCTGGAAAATTTGGACCGTGGTACGATCGAAGGCTTGGGAATGTCCATCGCCTGGCTGAAGGCTGGCGGTAAGAATGTAGATGAGTATTCGCTGGCCGCTTATGCGCAACAGCGCCAGCAATATTACGGCGGAGCAGGAGTCTCTTTTTAAAATTTGAAAGCTGTCCGCCAAAGACCGTACGGAAAACAGACTGCCCATGGAGGGGAATTTCTATTGAGAAATACAAACAGACCTCGTCAGATCAATCTTTCCCGCGCACAGCGCGCACCGCGCCGCTCCAGTGCGGCCAGCGCTGCAAGCCGAAAAGCATATGACCAGGCCGCTGAGCGGCCGGTGCATCGTTCGTCTGCTGCGCCATCTGCAGCTCGCAGCGGAGCATCTGCTGCGCAGCGTTCCCGTACGGCTCAGCCCGTGCGCAGCAATTCAGCGCGAGCGGCAGATCCGCATGCTCCCGTTACCAGTCGACGCAGAAGGAAAAAGGGCAGTACAGGCAAAAAGGTATTGGCGGCTTTTTTAGTTGTGGTACTGATGGTGACAGGCGCATTGGGTGCATTTTATTGGTATGTGGCCGATTCTCTGAAGCCGCAGGAAAGCGGTTCTCTGACGGAAGAAATCGCCACACCGCCGGAGTACGGTAAGGATTTGACCAATATTCTTGTGCTGGGAATCGACTATGATGACAACCCCGAAGAAGAGGCGTTGGGCGTACAGCGAAGCAAGAATGGCAATACGGATATGATTCTGTATGTGCAGTTCAACAAAACGGAAAATACGGTGCACATGCTGCAAATTCCTCGTGATACCTATGTGGGAACCGATTTGCCCACTGGCGGCACCGGACGCATCAATGCCTTGTACGCACACGGGGAAGATCAGGAGAACCGTGTACAGAATCTGGCACAGGTTTTGTATGATCAGCTGAATTTGCCGGTGGACGATTATGTCGTTATCGATATGCAGATGCTGAAGGGAATGATGACTGCGCTGGGCGATCAGTTCGCGCTGGAAGTTTATATCCCGGTTACGATGGAATACAATGGCAGCCGTCTGGAACAGGGTTACCATTGGCTTCAGGGCGAAGAGCTGGAATTTTTCCTCCGGCAGCGCAAGGACTCCAGCGCTACACCTCGTGGTGACTTGGACCGTTTGAACAATCAGCGTTACTTCTATGCCGCCCTGTTTAAGTACATGATGACGATGAGCTGGCAGGAAATGGTGAAGCTGATGCCGGTATTCCTGCAGTATGTGGAAACGGATATCAGTCCGTTGGACTGTGCTGCATTGGGCGTGGCGGCACTGAACGTGCCGGCAGAGAACATTTTGATGGGCCGCTTGCCGGTGTATGGAACGCAGGTGAAAGCGGACGGGGTCAACTGGGTATCCGGTATTGCAATTCAGGAAACTGCGGATTTCCTCAATGAGTATTTCCGCCCGGCAGACGCTCCGGTCAGCGCAGAAGAGCTGAACATTCAGCTACCGGCACCTGTTTCGGAAATGGGCGCTGTGGTAGATCCCGAAATGAGCCAGATGGGCACCGATGGTACGGTTGCAGATTACGATGAGACGCAGGATGCGGTGGACAGCGGAAGCACGCAGTCGGCGGCGTAATGAAAGAAAGTTAGGAGAGTTTATGGAACCCAAGGATTTGGCGATTCAAATCGCCGCAATTTTGGATAAGAAAAAAGCTACGCGCGTGAAAGTGCTGCGCGTCCACGACCTCACGGTGATGGCGGATTATTTTGTCATTGCGTCCGGCACGTCTTCGACTCATGTGAAGAGTTTGGCGGAAGAGGCAGAATTTCAGCTGAAGGAACAGGGAATCGCACCCATCCGAACGGAAGGATTCAATACACAGAACTGGTTTATTCTGGACTATGGCAGTGTGATTGTTCATGTGTTCAGCCCGGATGCACGCGAGTTTTATGATTTGGATCATCTTTGGGCGGACGGCGAAAACGTGCCGCTGGATTTTGTGGAAGAATAAGGCAGATACGCGGGTGTCAGCCCGTGTGGGATAAATCTTTTTTGGATGTGAAAAACATGAAGTACGATTTTAAACAAGTCGAGCAGAAATGGCAGAAGATTTGGGACGAGGAACATACCTTTGCGGCCAAACAGGATTATACCCTTCCGAAATACTACGCACTGGTAGAATTTCCGTATCCTTCCGGACAGGGCCTGCATGTAGGCCATCCGCGCAGCTATACGGCGCTGGATATTGTGGCGCGTAAAAAACGGTTGCAGGGCTATAATGTGCTGTACCCCATGGGCTGGGATGCTTTTGGTCTGCCCACGGAAAACTATGCGATGAAAAACCACATCCACCCGGAAATCGTCACCGCTAAAAATGTGGCTCGCTTTAAAAGCCAGCTGAAAAGCCTTGGTTTGTCTTTTGATTGGGACCGTGAGATCAATACCACCGATCCCAATTATTACAAATGGACCCAGTGGATCTTTTTGCAGCTGTACAAAAAGGGTTTGGCCTATAAAAAAGAGATGAACGTGAACTGGTGCCCTTCCTGTAAGGTAGTACTGGCAAACGAAGAGGTTGTAGACGGCAAGTGTGAGCGGTGCGGCGCTCAGACCACGCACAAGGTCAAGAGTCAGTGGATGCTGAAAATCACCGCTTATGCGGACCGTCTCGTGGACGATCTGGATGATTTGGATTACATCCCCCGCGTAAAAACGCAGCAGAAAAACTGGATTGGCCGCAGCCATGGTGCTGAGGTGAAGTTTAAAACCACTGCAGGAGACGAGTTGTTGATTTACACGACCCGTCCGGATACCCTGTTCGGGGCAACCTACATGGTCATTGCGCCGGAACATCCTGCCATTGAGAAGTGGGCAGACCGGATCCGCAATATGGATGAGGTAAAAGCTTATCAGGCGGAAGCGGCCAAGAAAAGCGATTTTGAACGTTCGGAGCTCGCAAAAGAGAAAACCGGCGTAAAACTCGACGGTGTGAATGCGATCAATCCGGTCAATGGCAAAGAAATCCCGATTTTCATTTCCGATTACGTGCTCATTAGTTATGGCACCGGTGCGATTATGGCAGTGCCTGCGCATGATGAGCGTGACTGGGATTTTGCACGTGCATTTGGATGCGAAATTATCGAAGTGGTCAAGGGCGGCGATGTGGAGAAAGCTGCGTTTACGGACTGCGCCACGGGAGTCATGGTGAATTCCGGTTTCCTGGACGGAATGAGCGTAGAGCAGGCCAAGAAGGCCATTGTAGAATGGCTGAGTGAGCAGAGCGTCGGCACACCGAAGACCAATTTCAAATTGCGCGATTGGGTGTTCAGCCGCCAGCGTTACTGGGGCGAGCCTATCCCCATGGTCCATTGTGAAAAATGTGGTTGGCAGCCGATTCCGGAGAGCGAACTTCCGCTGCGTTTGCCGGAGATTACAGATTTTGAACCCGGTGAAAACGGTGAGAGTCCGCTGGCTCGTCATACAGAGTGGGTGAATACCACTTGTCCGTGCTGCGGAGGCCCCGCCACACGAGAGACGGATACCATGCCTCAATGGGCCGGCTCTTCCTGGTATTTCCTGCGTTATATGGATCCTCATAACAACGATGCGCTCGCTTCCAAAGAGGCGCTGGCTTACTGGGGGCCGGTGGACTGGTACAATGGTGGCATGGAACACACTACCTTGCATCTGCTGTACAGCCGTTTCTGGCATAAATTTTTGTATGACATTGGTGTGGTACCCTATTCAGAGCCTTATCGCAAACGTACCAGCCACGGAATGATTTTGGGTGAAAACGGCGAGAAGATGTCCAAGAGCCGTGGCAATGTAGTGAATCCGGATGATATCGTAAATGAGTACGGCGCTGATACGATGCGCTTGTATGAGATGTTCATCGGTGACTTTGAGAAGAGTGCACCTTGGAACACGGCCTCCATCAAAGGCTGCCGCCGCTTCCTGGAGCGTGTGTGGGGTCTGATGGATATGGTTGCGGAAGGTGACGGATATTCTCAGAAATTGGAAAGCAGTATGCACCGCACCATTAAAAAAGTGACGGAAGATATCGAAGTCTTGAAGATGAACACCGCCATTGCTGCGATGATGAGTCTGCTGAACGAAATCTACGACCAGAAGAGCGTTACCAAGGGTGAAGTGCGTACACTGCTGATCCTTTTGAATCCCTTTGCTCCGCATATGACAGAAGAAATGTGGCAACAGCTGGGATTCGAGGGACAGATTGCTCATGCACAGTGGCCCGCCTTTGATGAAGCCAAATGTGTGGACAGCACCGTGGAGATTGCCGTTCAGGTCAACGGTAAAGTACGTGCCAAATTGGTGGTGCCTGCCAATATTTCAAAGGACGATGCGATTGCTGCAGCAAAGGCCGATGAAGTGGTTGCGAAACTGGTAGAAGGAAAAACAATCTGCAAAGAAATCTATGTCCCTGGCAAACTTGTAAATATCGCTGTGAAGTGAAAGAAAATATTGACAGGTGTGCCCTCGACATTGTATAATCTAAGGTAGCTGCTGTTCTTGAAATTGTGCAGAGCATCGTTTAAGAGAAGCAGTTCCTACCTCAAAGGTTAAGGGAGGGAACAAGATGTCGGAAATTCGAGTAAAAGAAGGCGAATCGCTGGAGAGCGCGCTGCGTCGTTTTAAACGCTCAACTGCGCGTGCTGGCGTGTTGGCTGAAGTGCGTAAACGCGAGGCGTATGAGAAGCCCTCTGTGCGGCGCAAGAAAAAATCCGAAGCTGCCCGCAAGCGCAAGTATAAATAAGTTGCGGACACGCGGTAACTACGCGATGAGCGGGCCTCTTTTAAGGGGTCCGCTTTTTGTGTTTTTATGGATCCAGATGAAGAAAGGGGAGCACTTGGCGTGCCCGTTTTTATGCCCACACAAATGTTTCGGTCCGTGGCATCCATCACGCCTGAATACCTGAAAGAACATGGAATCAGGGCGTTGATTCTGGATGTGGACAACACGCTGACCGGCCATGGCAGTCAGGAATTGCCGGAGCATGTGGAGAAATGGTTAAACGAAATGAAGCAAGCAGGTATCTTGCTGGCCATTGCTTCAAATAATTTTGAAAAGCGTGTCGCTCCGTTCGCCAAGGCCATCGGAGTGGAACATGTTTCTTTTTGCTGCAAACCAGCTCCGTGGGGGCTGGCACGGGCGCGTAAAAAAATGGGAGTGTCGAAAAAGGAAGTGGCGCTGGTAGGGGACCAGGTCTTTACCGATGCTGTCGGCGCAAACTTTTACGGCATTCCGGTGCTTTTGTGCAAACCGATGTATCGGGATATCAAACCGAGCATTCGTTTGAAACGTGTGTTGGAACGTCCGCTTTTAGCGCGTTATCGCAAAAAAGGCGGCAATATTTTATAAAAGAAAGAAGAGCGGTTTTGTATGAAGCAGCGCACTGAAAAACTGATTTCTGCGATGCCGGCCGGATTTGAGGCGGCGCTTATTTCCACAGAAGTCAATCGTTTCTATTTTTTGAACTTTGACTCAAGCGACGCGGGTACGGTTTTGATTTTACCGCAGGAGACGTATTTTATTATTGACTCGCGTTACATTGAAATTGCCAACGCGGAAGTGAAAGAAGCACAAGTCGTTTTGCAAAAAGACGCTTTGGCACAAGTTCGTGAGATTCTGGAAAGTCACAACGTAAAGCATCTGTACATGGAAAATAAGGCGACAGTGGCCTATGCGGATGAGGTGCGTGCGGTGCTGCCCGGAATTGAAGTGGACGTGAGCCCCATCCTGTCGAACACCGTGGATGAGATTCGTGCCATCAAAGGGGAAGATGAAATTGATGCCATGCGCAGAGCTCAGGTGATTACTGACGCTTGCTTTGACCATATTCTGGGATATATCAAACCGGGTATGCGCGAGATCGATGTAGCACTGGAGATGGAAATGTTCATGCGCAGCCACGGAGCCGGAAAACTTGCGTTCCCCACCATTTTGGTAACAGGAGCCAAGACCAGCCT
Source organism: Ruthenibacterium intestinale (assembly GCF_040096265.1). Lineage (NCBI taxonomy): Bacteria > Bacillati > Bacillota > Clostridia > Eubacteriales > Oscillospiraceae > Ruthenibacterium > Ruthenibacterium intestinale. The sequence continues at coordinate 64,882 of NZ_JBBMFA010000092.1, read as the reverse complement.
TCCGCACGGTGTGCCTGGCGATAACATTATCCGTGATGGTGACTTCATTACGATGGATTACGGCGCAAATGTGGATGGTTACTGCACGGATATGACCCGTACAATTGCGGTAGGCCATGTATCCGAGGAGCAGAAGAAAGTGTATGACACAGTCTTGAAAGCACAGCTGGCGTGCTGCGAACAGGCCAAGGCCGGCATGCGTGGCTGCGACGTGGACAAAATTGCTCGTGATATCATTAATGAAGCTGGATATCAGGGCTGCTTTGGACACGGTTTGGGACATGCAGTGGGCATTGAAATTCATGAGAATCCCCGTTACAGCCCCACCTGTGAAAGTGTGGTCAAAGCAGGTATGATGATGACCATCGAGCCGGGTATTTATCTGGAAGGAAAATTTGGCGTTCGCATCGAGGATACAATCATTGTTCGGGACGGTGGCTGCGAGATCCTGGGCAAGAGCGATAAAAACCTGATTATCCTGTAAAAATACAGGGACAAGGGGTTGCAAAACGCAGGCTTTTCCTGTAAAATCTTATATAGAACATTATGGTACCAATGTGTCCATGAAAAGTTATGGAGGATGTAATTTATGGTTTCTGCTGGCGAATTTCGCAACGGCATCACGTTTGAAGAAGACGGCAACGTTTATCAGATCGTAGAATTTCAGCATGTAAAACCCGGAAAGGGCGCGGCCTTTGTCCGCACAAAAATCCGCAACGTCATTACTGGTTCTGTGGTTGAAAAAACGTATAACCCCACGGCCAAATTCCCCACTGCGTTTATTGAGCGTCGTGAGATGACCTATTCTTACGAGGACGGCGGTCTGTACTATTTCATGGACAATGAGACGTATGAGCAGATCCCCCTGAATGAATCTGAGCTGGGTGAGGCTTTCAAGTTTGTTAAGGAAAACGAAGTTTGCAAAGTCCTTTCCTACAAAGGCAAGGTATTTGGTGTAGAGGCGCCGAACTTTGTGGTCCTGGAGGTCACAAAGACCGAGCCGGGCGTGAAGGGCAACACCGCCACAAATACTCTCAAACCCGCTACGCTGGAGACGGGCGCGGAAATCCGTGTGCCGCTGTTCATCAATGAGGGTGACATGATTCGTATCGACACTCGTACGGGCGAGTATATGGAGCGCGCGTAAGAAAAGATTTTACACAGGCAAGACCGGCTACGGCCTTGCCTGTTGTGTTAAAGGAGGCAATAGAACAATGGAACTGAAAGAGAAAGTTGCGTTTATCAAAGGCCTGATGGAAGGCATGGAATTCGACGTCACCACAAAAGAGGGAAAAGTTCTGAACGCAGTTGTAGAGCTGCTGGATCAGATGGCGGATTCTGTGGTGCAGATCGATGAAGACGTTGATCAGCTGTACGATGAAGTGGACGCTTTGAGCGAGGATTTGGAAGACGTGGAGTCCTGCGTTTATGGCGATGAAGATGACGATGAAGACGAGGACGATTACGACGAAGAATATGAGGCGGGCCTGTATGAGATTACTTGCCCCAACTGTGGCGAAGTGGTCTGCGTAGATGAGGATATGCTGGCGGATGAGAATTTGGCCTGCCCGAACTGCGGCACGAAATTCGAAGTGGATTTCAGTGAAGAGGAAGACGCCGCCGAGGAATCGGAAGAATAATTTTGAAAGATGAAAAAGGGCGTGCCATAGGGCGCGCCCTTTTTTAGGGAGTGAGAAAATGTCCATTGAAACCGTTCGGAATTATCTTCGCGAGCGAGGCTTGGCAGATCGAATCATTGAGTTTTCGCAGTCCAGTGCGACCGTGGAACTGGCGACCGCTGCAAATCATTGCGAACCTGCGCGTATTGCCAAGACTTTGTCGTTTGCAGTAGGAGATGAATGCATTTTAATCGTGGCGGCAGGTGACGCGAAGATTGATAATGCGAAGTACAAGGTACGCTTTGGTACGAAGGCCAAAATGCTTGCACACGATGAGGTGCCAGTGCGTGTAGGGCATGCAGTAGGCGGTGTATGTCCTTTTGCAATCAAAGAGGGCGTACATGTTTATTTGGATCAGTCGCTGCGCCGTTTTGAAACCGTATTTCCGGCTGCTGGAAATGCTGCCAGTGCAGTGCGTCTGACGCCGGATGAATTGGAACGGGCATCGGAAGCAGAGGGCTGGGTCGATGTATGTAAGGGATGGCAGATCTGATTGATGCAATCGGAATTATGTAAAAGCGGCGTACTGTCTGTGGGACAGTGCGCCGCTTTTGGATATTTAAGCATTAGAGGAAGAGTGGGAACTTTCCAAATTTCGGAAGAGCCGTGCAAGAACGATAATGGCTGCTACGGAGAGAACGGCTTCCGCAGTCAGCTGAGCGTAGGCCAGTCCATAAAGCGGGAAGAGCCAGTTGAGAATGCACAGCGCAGGGATCTCCAGTACAATTTTACGCAAAATGGCGAATGCAAGAGCTGCTTTTCCCATTCCAACGGCCTGGAATACGGCGACTGCGAGAAAATCCACACACAGAAAAGGAAGGCACAAGCAGAAGCCACGCAAAAATTGAGAGCCGTAAGAGATGATCTCTTCATTTTGCATGAACAGGGAAATGAAGGTTCCGGGCATCACAAAATAACATGCGGATACAATAAGAATGAGCAACAAGGCAGAACGGACAGCAAACAAAACAGTTCGTTTCATCCGGCGGATATTGCCGCTGGCGTAGTTGTAACTGACCAAAGGCATAATGCCTTGAGAAAGGCCCATGGAGATATACATGGGGACCATGTTGATTTTTTGAGTGATGCCCATAGCGGCTACAGAATTGGCGCCATACGCAGATGTGAAATTGTTCAGGATGGTCATTCCGGTAACATTCAAAAGGTTCTGGATCGCTGCCGGAATTCCCACACCGCAGACACCTGTAACAATTTCTTTTTCAAACGTGAACTTTTTCGGGTTCAGACACACGAAGGTGCGCTTGCGCTTGACAAAGAGGAGAATCAGGAAATAAACACAGGCTACACAGTTGGAAATCAGGGTGGCAAGGCCTGCGCCGGCCGCTCCCAGATTCAGCCCCCAGGGAAGAATAAAAATAGGGTCAAGTACGATGTTCAGCAGACAGCCGCTCATGGTGCCGATACTGGCGTGCAGGGCGCTTCCTTCTGCCCGGACGAGATATGCCATAACAACATTCAAAATCGCAGGTGTAGCGCCGCATTGTACGGTCCAGAGCATATAGCCGGCAGTTGCTTCCATGGTTACTTCATCTGCACCCAACAGAACGAGAAGCGGTGTGCGAAACACAATGCAAAGGGCAGAGAAGAGAATTCCGCATAGCAATGCGCAGTAAAAACCAAATGCAGAACTGCGTGAAACCGTTTCATAGTCTTTCCGCCCGAGCGCACGGCTCATCATGCTGGAACTGCCCACGCCGAAAAGGTTGTTGATTGCATTGAAAGCGAGCAAAACAGGTGCTGCCAGCGTGACAGCGGCATTTTGCACCGGATCGTTCAGCATTCCCACAAAATATGTATCAGCCAGATTGTAAATGACCATCACAAGGGAACTGAGAATTGTGGGAATCGCCAACTGTGCTACCGCGCGGGGAATTGCGGTTTGTTCAAAAAGGACGGTTTTTTGATCAAGTTGAGGCATGGATTCATCTCCTGATTTTTTATAACGTTATTGTAACAGAGTTTTGATAGAAATATAAGACAGAACAATGCTTGGAAGTATTTTTTCACAAAAAAGATGTGACCTGCTGGGCAGGTCACATCTTTTTTAAGAAAAGGTTCCGGTAATGGGCTGGTAAGGAAGCCATACATAATGGGCATTTTCCAACTCCACGACTTGCGAAGGGTCTTCGCCACTGGCGAGAGCCATTGAAAGAGAAAGAAGTGCCTGCGCAATTCCGTCTGCGTCATTGAGGACCGTTCCTTGCAATGTGCCGTTTTTGATGGCATCCAGCGCAGGAGCAGTGGCGTCTACCCCGACGATTAATGGCATTTCCTCTTTTGGAATTTCTGCGTTTTTCAGGCTGTCAATCGCACCCAAAGCCATGTCATCATTGTTGGAAATGACGGCTTCAATGCTGGTCCCATACTCCTGAAGCCATTGTGTCATACGGGCTGCGGCCTGTGTACGATCCCAGTTGGCTGTTTCACTGGCGATTTTTTCTACGTTTACACCGGCGCTGCTCAATGTCTGAACAGAATATTCTGTGCGGAGAAGTGCGTCCTGGTGACCGGGTTCTCCTTCAAGCATCACATATTGAAGAATGTTATCGCCGTTGCGGTCCACGCGTTCTTTCTGTTTGCTCCAATAATCCAGAATAATCTCGCCCTGCAGAACTCCGGAGTCTTCCGCCATAGCTCCCACGTAGTAAACGTGTTCCCAGCGAAGCAAATCTTCCTCTACCGGTTCACGGTTGAAGAAAATGATAGGAATGCCAGCTTCCTGCGCCTTGTCAATCAGTACAGCGGCGGAAGTGCGATCCACGATATTTACACACAATACATCGTAATCGAGGGCAATCAGCCGATCAATCTGATCATTTTGAGTTGTTTGTGAGCCGCGGCCGTCTACAACATTGATGTTGATTTTCAAATCCTCTTCGGTCTCACGTTCCTGTGCCAGCCGTTCCAGATCTTGTACCAACGTACCGATAAAGGTATCTTCCTGCAGATAAACTGCCACGCCGATGCGGAGCGTTTCCGTCTCTTTTTGAATAGGGAAAATACAGCCGGTGGTCATCAGACAGAGAAAAAGCACCAAGGCACTAGCCAGCAATCGGATAAAGAAGCTTTTGATGGTCCGGGTCATAAGTATTTCCCTCCTGAACGATGGACACGGGAAGCAGATAATCTTCCACTGATTGATTCCTGGCAGCAGCTACGGCTTGTGTCACTGATAAATAGCCGACCGCATATTCGCTCCAGGCTGCGAGCACTGAGATTTGACCTCGCTCTACTTGAGCAACGACGGAATCAGTCACACCTGCTCCGTAAATTTTGGGTGGAGCTGCACACTCGAAAGATTGTTGAACAGCTATGTCCAAAGCCTGCGCCTCAAAACATACAACGAAATCGGCTTTTTCCAGCAACTTTTGAGTGGAGAAGCCATTGCATACCGCGATAGAGAATCCCGCGTCCTGCAGCAGCTTCTGCGCGCATTCCAGGCGCGTGGAGAGACCGACGGCTCCCGGACAGCTGTTTACCAACAAAACTTGTCCACCATCCGGGAAATCGCTGATCAGCTGCTCTGCCAAAAGCTGCCCGGCCTGTTCGTTGTTGGGGTACACACTAGCTGACGTACCGTCGACCGGAGACTCGATGGAAACAACAGGAATCGGCGGAGTGTCCCCCAGGAAAAGAGCCAGTTTCTCGCAGTCGACCGGAGCCACGACTGCGGCATCCACTCCAACGTCGATCTCCCGGCGCAGAAGTTCGATTTGAGCGTCACTGTCGTTGTCCTCAGGAAGTGTGAGAAAACGAAGCTCTGCTCCAAGATCTTCGGCAGCCTGCTCCATTCCCTGGCGAGCTGTGGCGCAGAAGGTGTTGTCTGTCTGGCGAATCAAAATGGATACCTCAACGCGCTTTGGATCGGGGCCTACAAGAAATCGCTCCGGGATAACAAGACTAAGAACGGTAGCGGCGGCCAGAACGACCAGAACGAGCATTTGCCACCAACGGTACTCCCTCTGTTTCAAAGCTTCGCCTCCCTTGCATCAATATCATCCGGCGGTTGTGTCAACGCAGGCAGACGGATACGCACGGTGGTTCCCTCATCCGGTTCACTGTGGAACGTCAATCCGTATTGAACCCCAAAGGTCAGACCGATACGGCGGTGAACATTTCGTACGCCGATTCCGGAACCTTTACTGCGCTCAAGAGGTTTGCGTTCATCCAGAAGACTCTCCACCACTTCCTGTGGCATCCCCAATCCGTTGTCAGAAACATCGATGATAAGATCATCACCGTCGCGCCATGCGTGGACCGTGATTTCACCGTCATCATCCGCTGCCGCCATACCGTGATAAATGGCATTTTCAAGAATGGGTTGCACGATCAATTTTAAGGAGTACAATCCAGCAGTATCCGGTTCTGCGTGAATTGTAAATGAAAATTTGTTTTTGTATCGGATTTTCTGAATGGTCATGTAATGGTTGGCATGCTCCAGTTCGTCCGACAGAGGAATGATGCTCTTGCCGCGGCTGAGTGAAATACGAAAGAGGCGTCCAAGAGAAGTGACCATCTGGATGGCATCGTCATACCGCCCACTTTCGGTCAGCCAGATCACAGAGTCCAGCGTATTATACAAAAAGTGGGGGTTGATTTGAGACTGGAGAACTTCCAGCTCAGAACGGCGCTTATCTTGCTCCTGCCGAATGATGTCATCCATCAGGTGGCGCATTGTAGAGACCATTGAACGAATGGAGTGTTCCAGTCGCTGCACCTCATAGCAGCCGCTGTCCGTGACTTCAGGCAGCTGCCCGAGCTTTTGAATGTCGTTGACCGCACGGTCCAATTCCAGAATGGGTTCAGTGATGTGGGCCGACAGGCGTGAATTGATAAAAATTAAAAGGAAAATGGAAAACAGAAGCACAGAAATGACAAATAGAATCAGCTGACCGGTGCTTCCGCGCAATCCGTTAGCCGGAACAACGCCAACCAGTTTCCATCCGGTGTAACCCACCGTCTTGACAGTAATCTGGCGTTGTTCTCCTTGAAAGGTTTCCCAATGGGTGCCGTCGGGCAAAAGAGCAGCTTCCTGATTGTTTTCCTGAATCAGATCCGCATAAATCAACTGTTGACGCGGATGATAAATGATTTCACCGTTGCGGTCTACGATATAGAGATATCCGCCGCCGGTCAATTCGGCGTTGCGGCAAATTTGTTCCACGCCGGAAAAATTCATGTCTACCAGCAGAACACCGCTTTCCGTGGTGCCGCCTCGCGTCAGCTCCACCTGGCGGCTGATAGAGATTACCCACCGATAGCGGTCATCTGCCGATTCAAACAGATTTTGTACGTGCGGGGTTGAAAAATGAATATTTTCAATTTGCCCAAGAGCGGCAGAAAAACAGGCCTGCTGACTGGCATGTGCCTGCGCTTTGAGCGAAGAAAGAGGGGTGGCCGTCACCAAATCGTCCTCAGGGTCGAAAATCGCAATAGAAACAAGGTCATCCCGATTCTCTTCGTACAGAAGTTCCAAGCTTTCAGGAGAGATTCCTTGGTTAATATCCGCGTTTTTGATGATACGGTAATAAACGGTGTCGGAAACGCGCATCATGCGGCGCAGATGACTATCCATGCTTTGCTTGACCTGTTCCAGAACTTTTTGACTGGCGCTGGCCTCGACTTGCTGTGTGGCGGCGGAATAACGAAGCACCAGCGAAAGGCCGATGAACAAAATTCCTACCACGGAAACAGCAGTAAAAGAAAGGGAGATCACGCGGCGTATGCTCATTTTTCGATAGGAAGCCGATAGCCTTCCGATCAAAGAACGCACAAACACAGGCAATCCTCCTTTCATTGTGTTGATTGGCGATGTTCAGCACGGTATTTGGACGGGCTGGTTCCGTACTGACGCTTGAAAACATAGCTGAAATAGTTGGGGTCCAAATAACCAATCTGCTGAGCAATCAGATATGTTTTTTCATCTGTATTACGCAGAAGTTCTGCTGCTGCATCCATACGCACATTGGTGACATAGGCAGTGAAGCTCATTCCGGTTTCTCTTTTGAAGAGGGTTGAGAAATAGGCAGGGGAAAGGTGCAGATGGTCGCACAGCATTTCCACAGAAAGTTCTGTGTCCGTATAATGCTGCGCGATAAATGTACGCGCCTTGTCAACTGCGCGAAGAGTGGTATCGGTGCGCCGTTGGCCGAATACAGTTTGCAGGCGGAGACAACGCTCTTCCACCCAATGTCCCAATTCCTCCGGCGAGGAAAAATCCGTCAGCTGTACTGCGCCGGAAAAACCGGGACCAAAAACAGAATCGATGGGAATGTCAGCCGCTCGGGCAAGCTTGATCAGACAGGTGAGCAACTCCAGGAAAAAACACTGATACTGACTTAGCGTCGTCTCCCGTGCGCGCTGAATAATGTCGCCCAGGAACTGGCGGACGGTATCCGGCGTGCCGAGTTTTACCGCATTGATCAACTCACGTTCATCCGATTCTCCAAAAGTCAGCTGGCCGGTCTGACGCGGTTCCAAATCACCGATGTACAAAGTACGCCCTGTTCCCAGCAGCATGCGGTAGTCGAGGGCGGAAGAAGCGCCTTGGGCGGAACGCATCAGCTGCGAAAAATCATTGACCGGAGCGCCAATTCCAACCGTGAGCTTTAAACGTAAAACCTTTTCCGCCATAGCACGCACGCGCTCCAGTTCATGGATCAGCAAGTAAATTTGAACAGTGCCCGGGAAAGAGGCGAGCAAAGCCAGATCGTCGTCGTACAAGAGCCATCGGCTGTCGCAACAGGATAGGGAAAAGTTCTCCTGAAAAAATCCCTGTACAGACAGAAGAATCAATTCATCCGGATCATCGCCCAAGGCACTGACATGGATGCGGGCTGTCACCCAGCTGTCGCCATTCAGTGAAATTTCGTAGCGCGCTGCGCGTTCGCTGATTTGGGAAGGCTTGAGCTGCCCGTCCAGAACACGTGCATAGAACAGACCACGCAAAAGGGGAAGACTGTCTTCGTAGCGTTGCCGAAGGGCCTGTACATCCTGCTGTTCGGCACGCTGAGTATCCATGTCAGCATGAAGCCGAGCTAAAACCTGTGAAAGCTCCAGTGCATTGATGGGTTTCAGAAGATATTCGAACACGTTCATGCCAATGGCCTGTCGGGCATATTCAAAGTCATCAAAACCTGAAAAAACAATCAGGCGGACGGCGGGCAGCTGTTCCTTTAAGCGACGGCATAGCTCCAATCCGTCCATGAAGGGCATTTTGATATCGGTGAGAACGACGTCCGGATTCAGATGCTCGGCCAATTCCAGAGCGTCCTGACCATTCCCGGCCTCGCCGCACAAACTGAAGCCCAGTGAGTCCCAGTCAATTTTTCGCCGGATTCCGGCACGCAGCTCTTCCTCGTCGTCTACCAGAAGAACACGATAAGCCTCCATGTCCGCAGTCCCCCTTCAAAATGATTATATCGTATCAGCCGGTCGGATGTACAGGGACCGGCGCCCTTTTATTGAAAAACGGCCGTCCGCCAAGGCGAACGGCCGTTCAGTCGGAACAGGAAATGTGCGACAGTGCTTCTTATTTTTTGACCAAATATTTGCGCATGTCCAATGCACAGGCAAAAAGAATAATGCCGCCCTTAATGGCGTACTGCAGGTTCTGATCCATGCCAACCAACGGGAGTGCCACAAAGATCAGACGAAGCATGATAACGCCGATGACGATGCCGCTGATTTTACCGATACCGCCTACGAAGGAGACACCACCGATAACGCAAGCGGCGATAGCGTCCAATTCATAGTTCACACCGGTGTTGGCCGTGTTGGAAGCGATACGGGCAGATTCCACGAAACCGGCCCAACCATACATGGCGCCTGCCAATGCGAAGACAGCGATGGTGGTCATAAAGACATTGACACCGGAAACGCGGGCGGCCTCTTCGTTGGCACCCAGTGCAAACATGTTTTTACCAAAAGTGGTTTTGTTCCAGATGAACCACATCAAAGCAGTCAGCAGAACTGCATAAATGACGTAGTTGGGAATCTGAATGCTGCCGCCGGCGAAATTCAGAAGGGGAGGATTGCCAACGACGAAGTTACGATATTCGTCCGTCAGGCTGGAAATAGCCATGCCGTTGTTGTTGCCCGCCTGAACATAGAACAGAAGAATGGTGTACAGAATCAACTGCGTTGCCAGCGTGACGATGAAGGGATGCAGTTTGAACTTGGCCACAAAGAAGCCGTTGAACGCACCGATCAGTGCACCGATTGCCACGACGATGAGAATGACAAGAGGAATGGGCAGGGCGCCGATTCCGGTCCACATCTTGTTGGCAATGTCGGATTTCTGCAGCAGAGAAGCAGCTATGCAGGCGGTGATACCGACTGCACGACCTGCGCTCAGATCGGTGCCGGTCAAAACGATACAGCCGGCAATGCCGAGCGCAACAGGAAGGTACGCAGCTGTCAGGGAAAGAAGGTTGATCAGAGAACTGGCGGACAAAAAGCTGGGCTGAGTAATGGCAACATAGACAGCGACCAGCAGCATGATGATAATCAGCGCGTTGTTGAGCAGAGCATTGCCGATTTGTTTTCCGCTCAATTTCTGAGCTTTGGCGGCAAGCGCTTTGGATTCGTTACTCATGAATGATTGCCTCCTCTTTACACATACTTGGCCGCCAGGGTCAGAATTTCTTCCTGGCTGGTATTCTTTGCGTCTACTTCGCCGGCCACCTGTCCGCCGGACATTACCAGAATCCGGTCGCAGACGCCCAGCAATTCAGGCATTTCGGAAGATACCATGATTACGCCTTTGTCCTCTTTGGCCAAATCAATAATCAACTGATAGATTTCGTATTTTGCACCCACGTCAATGCCGCGGGTCGGTTCGTCCAGCAGCAGGATCTCCGGCTTGGTCAGCAGCCAGCGGCCGATAATGACTTTCTGCTGGTTGCCGCCGGACAGGGAGCGGATCTGCGTGTGCTGGCTGGGAGTTTTGATGTGCATTGCCTGGATGGACCACTCTGTGTCCTTGCGCATTTTTTTCTCGCTCAGGAAAACGCCGCCTACAAGGTAGTCTTTCAAACTGGAGATCACGGTGTTTTCCTTGATGTCCCGAATACCGAAAATACCGGTTGCGCGGCGTTCCTCGGTCAGCAGGGCAAAGCCGTTCTTAATGGATTCCCGCGGTGAACGGTTTTGAATCTCTTTCCCGTGCAGTGTAATTGTGCCGCCCTCACGCGTCATGGCGCCGAACAGATTTTCCAGAACTTCTGTGCGGCCGGAGCCGTCCAGTCCTGCAATGCCGAGGATTTCGCCTTTGCGAAGCTGGAAGGTGGCGTCTTTCAAACGGGTGTACTTGCCCGCAATGTGCTGAACGTCCAGAATCACATCTCCGGGAACGTTGGTCTTGGGCGGGAATCGATTGGTCAGTTCGCGGCCGACCATCAGCTTAATAATCTCGTCCATGGTCAGAGTCTTTGCCGGGCGGGTTGCTACCCATTGACCGTCGCGCATGATGGTAACATCATCGCTGATGCGCAAAATCTCTTCCATCTTATGAGATATGTAAATGATTCCGCAGCCCTTGTCACGGAGCATATTGATGATGCGGAACAAATGTTCTACTTCCGTTTCGGTGAGGGAAGAAGTGGGCTCATCGAATACAATGATTTTGGAATCGTAGGAAACCGCTTTTGCGATTTCCACCATTTGGCGCTGAGAAACAGGCAGAGTGGACATGATTGCTTTGGGGTTTACGGTAACGCCCAATGTTTCAAAAATTTCTTTGGTACGCCGTGCCATTTTGGATTCATCGACCATAACGCCGGCGATTTTGGGGTAACGGCCCAGCCAAAGGTTGTCCTGTACGCTGCGGGTCAATGCCTGGTTCAGTTCCTGATGTACCATGGCAACACCGCTTTCCAGCGCTTCTTTCGAACTTTTAAAGTTGACCTCTTTGCCGTCCAGGCGAATGGTTCCTTCGTCCCGATGGTAAATGCCAAACAGACATTTCATCAGAGTCGATTTTCCGGCGCCGTTTTCGCCCATCAGAGCATGGACCGTGCCGGGACGAACTGTCAGGTCCACATGATCCAATGCTTTTACGCCCGGAAAATTCTTGCAGATGCCGCGCATCTCCAGCAATGCTGGCTGCTCCATAAGTTTCCTCCTCTCTTGTGCGGAAGAATGCTTTTACCGGGCGCAAAATGCACCCGAACGAAAACTTTCTTCATGTCAGGGCTAAGCGGGGCTGCCTGTTGGCGGCCCCGCTTGGCTTTTTCTGGTGTTGTTGGGGCGATTCAGATGACAGGGAAATCAGCCTTCAGTGCCGTCGTACATCTGATAGGGAACACGGATCTTCGCCACGTCGTCGTCCACAGTGAACTGATCGGTGTTGGCCATCAATTCAGCGCCATCCTGCACGTTTTTGACCAGCGTGTTGATGGTAGAAGCCATACCGACAGCATCCTGCTTGATGGAACCGGTCATGTTGCCAGCCTGAATCAGCGCTTTTGCGGAATCAGTGGCGTCCACGCCGAAGACGGGGATGATGGTGGTGCCTTCGCCATTGTTGTAGCCGACGTTCTGCAGAGCGGCGATCGCGCCTTCAGCCATGCCGTCGTTGTTGCAGATGATCAGCTCAACCATGTTGTTGTTGTCTTTGTTGTAGCTGCCCAGCAGGGTAACCATGTAGTCGTTGGCGGCCTGTGCAGACCATTTGCCAGCAGCGTCAACCAGGTATTTGGTGGTAGCTTTGGAGTCGTAGTAAGCCAGTTCCGGTTTGCCAGCTTCGGTCAGGATAGCGTTGGCGTCTTCTACAGCGTACTGGGTGCGGGCCTCAGCCTCTGCATTGCCTTCCTGACCTTTGAACAGAACATAAGAGATGCTGCCGTCGCCGTTCAGGTCAACGGTGTCGTAATTGGCCAGCAGATATTCGCCGATCATTTCGCCCTGCATGTGGCCAGCGTCCGGAGCATTGGTGCCGACGAATGCGCATTTTTCATAGCTGTTGATGACGTCGTTGTCTGCAACTTCGCGGTTGAAGAAGATGACGGGGATGTCAGCTGCTTTGGCGGCATCCACAATATCCTTCGCAGGGTCAGAAGTGGAGGTTTCCACGATGTTGACGATCAGCAGATCGGAACCAGCAGTGATAGCGGTTTTAACTTGGTCGGTCTGTGTGGGCTGAGAACCGGCAGCGTCCCAGTTTTTGGGTTCGATGCCCATGGCTTTCAGCTGCTCATCCATCGCAGTGCGAACTGTGGAGATGTACACGTCAGAGAAGTCATAGTAGAACACGTCGACCTGAAGTTCGGAAGCGCTCTGAGCAACGCTGGAACCGGTGGTGCTGCCCGTAGAAGCAGTGCTTCCGGCAGAGGAGCCGCCGCAGGATGCGAGCATGCCCACAGCAAGGATGGCTGAAAGCAGAAGTGCAAGTTTCTTTTTCATTGAAATATCCTCCTACAAGTTTTGCATGTGTGGAACGCTGTCTGCGTCCCTCTTTCTGCCTTTATTTTAAGGGGATTTTTCTTCAGAATCGATAGAAAAATCTTCTGTCCTATAGGAAATTCCTTGGCTTAAAGGTCAGATTGCACAAGCAAAGATACTTTTTGTTGGCGAAAACAGAGATGGGCGGGAAGAAAGGTGGAAAAGCTGTAAAGGTTGAAGGGTTGACATCGATCGATTGTATTGTGGTTGAGCGTTGTTAAGGTGAGACGCTTTACGTGATCGGTGAAGATGAAATATGAAGCATATCTTACTGGAAAATATGCAATATGTCCCTGATAATGCTGTTAGCAGCCGTGTTGATTTTGATTATAGCTGTTTGCAGTCTTGTGAGTGACCTTAAGCGGCAGGCCTGCACAGCATTGTTCGGAGGCAGAGAGCCTTCCTCGGGGATAAAAAAACACGCCCCAATCGGCATTTGCTGCTGATGGAGGCGTGTTTTTTTATTATTGCGGAGTTGTAAATGGATTATCCGGGGTAATATGTAGATAAAGCGTCATTTAACTGCAAAATCCATGCAGGGTAATCCTGTCCCACGCTGGGATTGACGATATTCATAAGTTCTACTTTTCCGTTTCGATAGGTTCCGCTGCAGTTGAACTGATATTTGATGTCTTCGTGCAGGACGATCAGTTCGACTTCCAGATTCAAGAACATATCATCGAGTCGGGTTTGAAAAAACTTGGCTTTTGCATTCCAAATGTGTACGCCTTGTGCTTCCAGCTCCAACAAAGCTGAAAACATATCGTCGGAATTTCCTATGAATTTTTGAATTGCCTGTTCATCTAGTGTCTCGATTGCCTGAGCTGCTTTTCGAGCACACAGGTATGCGGGGATGCAGCGCCATGCAAAACCCTCTCCCACAATCAGCCCGTTCAGTGTAGGAATCAAAAGAAAAAACAGCAGGAAGGCGGAAAGAATGTACGCAATCACTTTTCGTGTGAATGCTTTTGTCTTTTGAGCAATTTCTCCTTCGGAATAGTCAATAACTTTTTTGGCAACAGATTCGGGATTGGCGGTGTGTTCCTTGCTGTTCCCATGCTCTCCAGAGAGAAGCTCTACAATTGTAACATCCAAAGCGGCGGCAAGGGGCTCCAATAAGGATATATCCGGAGCACACAGGCCACGCTCCCACTTTGAGACAGCCCGGTCGGTGACGTGGAGCAGATCCGCAAGCTCTTTTTGTGTCAAATGCTTTTCTTTTCGAAGTTCTTTGATGAAAGTTCCGGTTTTTGCATTGTCCATCTGGTTCCACCTCACCTTAACCCGAATTATATCATATCTGCAGAAAAGTGCACCAAACCTTAGGTTGAGTTGGCAAAAAAGAATCCGAACCTATTTCCGTATGAGAAAATAAGCTCGGATTCTTTTATCTGGTGCGGGTAACAGGAATCGAACCTGCATGGATCACTCCGCCAGATCCTAAGTCTGGTGCGTCTGCCAGTTCCGCCATACCCGCATAAATTATATGTTTCATTTTACAGAGCGTGCCCGCGTTTGTCAATTGCCCATTGGACGGCGGGAGATTATAATAAGAATAAGGAGGGCAGAACTATGAGAATGTACGATGTGATTTCCCATAAGCGGGACGGAAAAGTTTTGTCGGAAGAGGAGATTCGTTTTTTTGTACAGGAATATACGGCAGATCGAATCCCGGACTATCAGGCCAGTGCTCTGCTCATGGCCATTTACCTTAAAGGAATGACTCCGGAGGAAACATCGATTCTTACCTCTGCCATGGTGCAAAGCGGTGAAACGGAAGATCTCTCCATGATTCAGGGAATTAAGGCAGATAAACATTCCACTGGTGGAGTAGGAGATAAAACGACTTTAGCGGTTATTCCCATCGCTGCGGCCTGCGGCCTGAAGATGGCAAAAATGAGTGGAAGAGGTTTGGGTCATACGGGCGGAACGCTGGACAAGTTAGAATCGATTCCTGGTTATCGAATTGCTTTGAGCGAGCAGGAGTTTGCACACCAGGTCAATACCATTGGCGCGGCGGTCATCGGTCAGACCAGAAATTTGGCGCCGGCTGACAAAAAAATGTATGCGCTGAGGGATGTTACGGCGACCGTATCCAGCATTCCTCTGATCGCGTCCAGTATTATGTCCAAGAAGCTGGCGTCGGGCTCCGACTGTATTTTGCTGGACGTGAAGGTTGGAAGCGGAGCTTTTATGAAGACGGTCCAAGAGGCACAAGCTTTGGCAGAAATGATGGTGTCGATCGGGTGGGCGCACGGCAAAAAAACTGCGGCGTTGCTGACACGTATGGACACGCCTTTGGGACATGCGGTCGGCAATGGGGTGGAAGTGTTGGAAGCGCTTCAGGTCCTCAAAGGCGGCGGTCCCGAAGATTTGCAACAGGAATGTGTCCTTCTGGCGGCGCACTTGCTCCACCTTTCCGATGAAAAACGCACACTGCCGGAGTGTGCGGCACAAGCGCAAAACGCAATTGCAAATGGCCGTGCGCTTCAAAAATTTTATGAAATGGTGACGGCGCAGGGCGGAGACGTTTCGGTGCTTCAGCAGGAAGAGAGATTCCCTCAAGCGCCTTTTGAGAGAGCGTTGCTTGCGCAGCATGACGGCTATATCAGTGCAATGGATACAGAAGGAATCGGGATATCGGCCATGCTGCTAGGCGCAGGAAGGCAAAAGAAAGAAGATTCGATCGATCCTACGGCAGGATTGTTATCATTGAAGAAGACGGGAGATTTTGTGCGACGCGGAGAGCCCATCGCACGAATGTATGCTTCCGATGAAACACTGTTTGATGCAGCGGAAAATACTTATCGGCAGGCGCTGTGCTTTTCAGCGCAGCCTGTCGATCGGCCGCCGTTGCTGATTGGTTATGTTTCTCAAAAAGGTACGGCTTTTTATTGACATATGTCGGAAATTGGCTATAATAATAATTGACATATGCCGGATATAGGAGGCGGAAAATGCCAAGGCCAACGAAATGTCGGAGAATCTGTGCTGTGCCGAAACTGGATGAGTTCGGGCCGCTGCATTTACAGAAAGAGCAGGAGCCTGTGGTCCTTTCGGTGGATGAATACGAAGTGATTCGGCTGATTGACAGCCTGGAGATGAACCAGGAAGAATGCGCGGCACAGATGGAAGTGGCACGTACGACGGTACAGGCAATTTACACGTCTGCCCGGCGGAAAATTGCAGATGCACTGGTCAATGGTCGTTTTTTGAAAATTGTCGGCGGAAATTACCGCGTTTGTCCCAATCAGCGGGAATGCTGTCGCCGAAGATGTCCACAGACATGTGCAGGAAATGTTTGCGGAAGCTGCTGCGTGCAGCAGAGTCAAGAGGAGGACTTGAAATGAAAATTGCAGTAACGTATGAAGACGGAAATATTTATGGCCATTTTGGACATACACAGCAGTTTAAGATTTATACTGTCGAACAGGGGACGGTTGTTTCCAGCGAAGTAGTTCCTACTGGAGACAGCGGCCACGGTGCTTTGGCGGGATTTTTGAAAGAGCGCGGCGTGGATACGCTGATTTGCGGAGGAATTGGCGGCGGAGCGCGCACCGCTCTGGCGCAGGCTGGAATTGAATTGTATCCGGGAGCAGTCGGATCTGCCGATGATGCAGTGCAGGCACTTTTGAATGGGGCACTGCGCTATGATCCCAACACGGTCTGTGCGCATCATGAAGGAAACCATTCCTGCGGAAATCATGGATGTGGAAACCACTGAGAAAAAAGATGCGGATGAAATTTCATCCGCATCTTTTTTTTAAGGTGGATTTAGAGAAAATCGAAGAAAAAATGAGAAAATGAGAGGAAATAAGAGCAAATCAGATGAATTATTTCCGAAAGCTCAGAATACGCAGAGATATACAGATAATTTGTGAATTTTTTACGAAAAAACTATTGACAAAATGTGCACAAATCTATATAGTACATTTGTGTGTTTTAAGATGCATCTGAACACACGGCGCAGCTTGACTGTGCCGAACTTGGTGATCGTATGTGTCGCTGTAGCTGCCAAACCGATTTTTCCACTCAGTCGGGGATAAGAGCAGTGTAACAAACCTTTTGCGGGGCGGCATAATTGACACTGGCCCGGGCCATTTCCCGGGAAAATTCCGCAAAGGGGGATGCAATCCATATGGATAATAGTGTAGTTGTATCGTTGAAAGACATTGTAGTTGATTTCGATGGCGAGACCGTTCTGGACGGGCTCAATCTCGATATCCACGACAAGGAGTTTGTAACGTTTTTGGGGCCGTCCGGCTGCGGTAAAACGACAACACTTCGCGTCATAGGTGGATTTATCGAACCGAAATCGGGCAATGTCTTTTTTAACGGAAAAGACATCACATCGTTGCCGCCGTATAAGCGTCAGGTCAACACGGTATTTCAGAAGTATGCGTTGTTTCCGCATCTGAATGTGTATGACAATGTGGCTTTTGGACTTCGCTTGAAAAAGGTGGATGAAAAGGAAGTCCGTCAGCGTGTTATGGAAATGCTGGAAATGGTGGGCCTGAAAGGGTTTGAACGCCGCAGCACGGTCACG
This sequence comes from Ruthenibacterium intestinale, assembly GCF_040096265.1. Taxonomy (NCBI): domain Bacteria; kingdom Bacillati; phylum Bacillota; class Clostridia; order Eubacteriales; family Oscillospiraceae; genus Ruthenibacterium; species Ruthenibacterium intestinale. The sequence goes on along the minus strand of NZ_JBBMFA010000092.1, from coordinate 47,194 downwards.
CTTTCCGGTGGCCAGCAGCAGCGCGTGGCAATTGCCCGTTCTCTGGTCAACCATCCGCGCGTGCTTCTTTTGGACGAGCCTTTGGGTGCGTTGGATTTGAAACTGCGTAAAGAAATGCAGATCGAATTGAAGCGGATCCAGCAGAGCATGGATATTACCTTTATTTATGTAACGCATGATCAGGAAGAGGCTCTGACGATGTCGGATACCGTCGTGGTAATGCGCGGTGGAAATATCCAGCAGATCGGTTCGCCGCAGGACATTTACAACGAGCCGAAAAATGCCTTTGTTGCGAATTTCATTGGCGAATCCAACATTCTGGATGGTGTGATGCTGCGCGATTTCTGTGTGGAATTTGCGGGCAATGAATTCACCTGCGTGGATAAGGGCTTCGGCGCCAAGGAATTTGTTCAGGTGGTTGTGCGGCCGGAGGATATTCGTGTTGTGCCGGCTATTCAGGGGCAGCTGACGGGAATTGTCGAGAACGTCATTTTTAAAGGTGTGCACTTTGAAATGCATGTTCGTCAGGCTGGATATGATTGGATCATTCACTCTACACAGGCTTCTCAAGTAGGAGAGCTGATCGGTATGTGCATTGGACCGGATGAGATCCATATCATGCACCGCGCGGAGGAAGAGTGAGATGCTGAAAAAGAAATCACTTGCTGCGCCGTATCTGGTGTGGATGGTAGCATTTACTATTTTTCCACTGGCGATTGTTATCTATTTTGCTTTTACTAATAAGGAAGGGCAATTTACCTTTGACAACATCATGGCACTGGGCCCTTATACGGCGGTGTTTGTGCACAGCATCGTCCTCGCGGTCATCGCCACGATCATTTGCCTGTTGCTGGCGTTCCCGATTAGCTTTATGCTGTCCAGACTGAAGGCCTCCCGGCAGAGAATGATGGTTATGCTGATTATGCTTCCCATGTGGATGAACTTTTTGCTGCGCACCTATGCGTGGATGAGCCTTTTGGAGATGGGCGGCTTGATCAATCAGTTCCTGGGCCTGTTCGGGCTGGGACCGTTTCAGATGATCAACACTTCCGGGGCGGTCGTCCTGGGAATGGTCTACAACTATCTGCCCTATATGATCTTGCCGCTGTACACGATCATGGTGAAGATCGACAGCAGCGTAATTGAAGCGGCACAGGATCTGGGCGCGAATATGTTCCACGTTCTGACCCGCGTTCTGATTCCTCTTTCGATGGATGGCATCACCACCGGGATCACGATGGTCTTCGTTCCCAGTATCTCGACGTTCATCATCAGCCGGATGCTGGGCGGCGGCTCCAACTTGCTGATCGGCGATTTGATTGAGCTGCAGTTCCTGGGGAACAGTTACAACTACAATTTGGGAAGTGCCATGAGCTTGGTGCTGATGGTGATTGTCCTGCTTTGCATGAGCCTTACCACTGCCGATACAGAGGAAATGGAGGCGATGGTATGAGAAAGTGGAAAGTTTTGGGACGTGTTTATCTCTGCGCGCTTTTGGGCTTTTTGTACCTTCCCATCGCCATTTTGATCGCGTTCAGTTTCAACGAGTCCAAAAGCCGTGCGGTGTTCACGGGCTTTACCTTTAAATGGTATGTGAATCTGTTCCACGATGAAATGGTTTTGAAAAGCCTTTTGGTCTCCTTGATCATTGCGTTTGCCGCATCCATTCTGGCGACGCTTTTGGGAACGATGGCATCCATCGGCATCAGCTCCATGAAAAAGCGCACGCGCAGCGCCATCATGACGGTCAGTTATATCCCGGTCATCAATCCGGAGATTATTACCGGCGTGTCGCTGATGCTGCTGTTTGTGGTGGGAAACGACGGAATGTCCAAGATCCTTTCCACGATTCTGGACAAAGAGGTCGCGGTACAGGGATTTGGGATGGTGACACTGCTTTTGGCCCACATCACTTTTTGTGTGCCGTATGTGGTCTTCAATGTCAGTCCCAAGCTGCGGCAGATGGACATTCGAATTTATGAGGCGGCTTTGGACCTGGGGTGCAATCCCCGTCAGGCGTTTTTCAAAGTGATCCTGCCGGAACTGATGCCGGCGATTTTTTCTTCGTTCCTGATTTGCCTGACATATTCCATTGATGATTTTATTATTTCCTATTTCACCAGCGGCACCGTTCAAACGCTGCCGATCACGATCTATTCCATGACGAAAAAGCGCGTCAGTCCGGAGATCAACGCGCTTTCCGCCATTATGTTTGTGGTCATTTTGGGCATCATATTGCTTTCCAATACAGCGGACAGTGCCAAGGAACGGCGGCTGGAGCGCATCATGCGCGAAGAAGAGAGAAAGGCGGGTATGGCATGAAAAAATTAGTTTCTTTGTTTGTTGTTACGGTGTTTTTCTGCGTGTTCTGCATGCAGTCTTTTGCTTTGGAGGTGGATCCCGGCTATGATTACGACCGGTTCCGCGGCCAGGACATCACTTTGAATGTGTACAACTGGGGCGAGTACATTTCCGACGGCGAGGATGGCTCGATGGACGTGATCCAGGAGTTTGAGGATCTGACCGGCATCAAAGTGAACTACACCACGTACGATACCAATGAGACCATGTATGCGAAAATTCGCAGCGGCGGCGGCGATTACGACGTGATCATTCCCAGCGACTATATGATCGGGCGCATGGCCAACGAGGGACTGCTGGAAGAACTGAACATGGACAACATCCCCAACTTCAAATACATCATTGACAGCTGCAAATCCGCTCCTTATGATCCGGAGAACAAATACAGCGTCGCTTACACATGGGGCGTTGTAGGCGTGATTTACAACACGACCATGGTGGATGAAGCGGATTTGCAGCAGGGCTGGAAAATCCTCTGGGATGAGGATTATGCCGGACAGATCCTGATGTTCAACAACAGCCGTGACGCCTTTGCGATTGCGCTGAAGATTTTGGGCTATTCCCTCAATCCGACCACCACAGAGGAAGTGGAAGAGGCGGCGGATCTGCTGAAAGAGCAGAAACCGGTTGTCCAGGCGTATGTCATGGACGAAGTGTTCGATAAAATGATCGGCGGCGAGGCGGCTCTGGCTCCCTACTATGCGGGCGATGGAATCACCATGGCGCAGGACAATCCGGACTTGGCGATGTTTATCCCGGAAGAGGGAACCAACCAATACATTGACGGCATGTGCATTCCCAAGGGTTCCAAGAACAAGGAAGCGGCCGAGATGTTCATCAACTTTATGTGTGAAACACAGGTGGCTCTGGCCAACACTGAGTACATTTGCTATGCTTCTCCGCATTCTGAAGTGAAGGACCTTTTGCCGGCAGAATTGAGCGAAAGCGATTTGATGTATCCTTCGGACGAACTCCTGCAGAAGAGCGAGGCAATGGTAGTGCTGTCGGACGAGATCAACAGCGCGATGGACACGGCCTGGAGCGACGTGAGAAGCTATGACACAAGCGAGAGCGCTTGGCTGATGCCCGTTCTGGTGGTGGTCATGCTGATCCTGGCGGTGGGCGGATTTGTCCGTGCCTCCATTCGGAAACGTCACAAAGATTATTGATTCAGAGAACCAGCAGCGTCGATGTCAGTCGGCGCTGCTTGATTTTCCATTGCGTTCAAAGGAGTTTTTATGGCATTTTCACTACGTTCTTATCAGGCGCCGGATTTTGAGGCACTGGGCCTTGCAAATCAACCGGATGCGGTCTTGGCTCCGGTGGTCCAAGAGGGGGTTGCGCCGGACAATTATCATGCGATGAGCATTTTTCCGGAATACTTCAAACTGGATGGAAAATGGATTCTAGCGAAAGAAAGCCGAATGGATTGTGTGGCTGTTTATGACGGAAGTTCGATTCAGGTAAAGAAGTTCCGCAATCTAAAAAAGGAGAACAGGTGGTCCTTGGACGTTCCGAGGACGGAAGCGAAGGAATCTTTTTGTGGGCGGACGGTTTTTCGCAGAAACAAGAAAAAGCGGACGTTTTTGCCTTTCGTCAACAGAGAAGCCGTGAGACGGCCTTTTCGCAGGATTACGATGAATTGGCTGAACTTTTGAAGTATGAGAGAGAAAATGGTTATGTTGTGTGGGTAATGGGGCCTGCTTTTACATTTGATGCGGGAGCTCGTCAGGCGTTCAGTAAAATGATTGCGGGCGGATATGTAAATGCGATTTTAGCCGGCAATGCCTTGGCGACACACGATTTGGAAGGCGCCTATTTGCATACTGCTCTCGGGCAGGATATCTATACGCGGCAGAACGTCCCCAATGGCCATTACAATCATCTGGATACAATTAATCGGGTCAATTCGTGCGGTTCCATTCCGGCTTTTCTGAATCAGGAAAATATTCAAGATGGGATCATCTATCACTGTGAAAAATATCATGTGCCGTATGTTCTGGCCGGTTCTATTCGCGATGACGGTCCTTTGGCGCCTGTCTACGGGAATGTCTATGAGGCTCAGAACGCGATGCGCAACCATGTGCGGAAAGCGACAACAGTAATCTGTATGGCCACGATGCTTCACACTATTGCAGTGGGGAATATGACGCCCTCTTACCGTGTAACAGAAGATGGGACAGTTCGCCCGCTCTATTTTTACTGCGTAGACATCTCGGAGTTTACGGTCAACAAATTATGCGATCGAGGAAGTCTTGCGGCAAAGGGAATTGTGACCAATGCGCAGGATTTTATTGAAAAGCTCAGCCGCAATCTGGGACTTTAATCCTTTAAGGGCGGATGCTCATGCCGATATGAGCATCTGCCGATATTTTTTGATGAATCCGGAAAAAAGTATTGACATTTGTCTCGTGAGAATGTATTATATTAAGGCAGCGTGCTGAGAGGCTCATGTTTGCGCCCATAGCTCAGGTGGATAGAGCAACTGCCTTCTAAGCAGTGGGCCAGGGGTTCGAGTCCCTTTGGGCGCACCAAATATGGTGGGTGTAGTTCAGTTGGTTAGAGCGTCAGATTGTGGATCTGAATGTCGTGGGTTCGAGTCCCATCTCCCACCCCATTAAAAGGGACGGCAAATTCGTAAGGGTTTGCCGTCTTCCTATATTGGGCCATCGCCAAGCGGTAAGGCAACGGACTTTGACTCCGTCACTGCGCTGGTTCGAATCCAGCTGGCCCAACCAAAAATGAGAACAGGATTTTCTCCGTCAAAAGGCCCGGGTTATGCCCGGGCCTTTTGACGTTTGCATGAAATATTGGAACAATGCAACTGTGGGTGAAAATGAAAAGGAGTATGGGCTGAAAGAGGATAGAGCGTAAAGCAAAAGAATAAAGTGTGAAGGGTGGAACAGCCCGGAATAGAAAGAGAAGTCAGCCTGCTTCCGGAGCGAGAAATGAAAATATTTTTACATAGGACAGCGTTGAAGACAAAAGTAAAAAGTGCCTTGTAAACTGTATATATAAACAGAATAATTCAACGATTTTGAAATGCAAAGTTGTATGATGAATTTTTACGCTTTGCGTCAAAATCGAGTTATTATTCTCTAAATAGAGCAATTAATCATACAAATAGCAACAAAACTATTTGCAGATTTACTAGTTTAAAAGGCAGCGAATGTTACATATCTACAAAAATGGAGAGAATCGGATATATTTTCTTGACACAAACGATTAAGGATGGTACCATTTAGTCAACGAAAACACAGAAAAATGATTTGAAAAGGAGTTTGACTTTACAAGGCAAAAGATTAATTTGTATGATGACTTCCGATCGGCATTTTTGTGTGTAAATCGGTTCGCAGAACCGAAAAAAATAATTTGGGAGGCAAATTATGAAAAAGGTAGTAAGCATTGCACTTTCTTTGGTTATGTGCCTTGGCTTGCTGGCGTCTTGCGGCTCTTCCAGCGCAAGCAGCACAGCAACGTCCGGCAGCGGCACAGAAGCTGAGAGCACCGGCGATGTTACCCTGACCTATTGGTACTGGGCAGACAACGACGAGTATGCGAAGACCATGGATGAGATGGTTGCTGATTTTAACGCAACCAACGGAAAGGGCATCACTGTGGTTGCTGAGCAGCAGCCTTGGGATGGCGGCGGATACAGCACCAACCTGCTGAATGCCGTGATCGGCGGCGGCGGCCCCGACGTTGCGTCTTTCAAACTGACCGCAACTCCGAGCTTCGTGGCTAACAATATGCTGGTCAACCTGGACGAGTATATTGCAAACTGGGAAGATAAAGATGACATCGCAGAGAACCTGTGGAATGTTATGAAAGAGGCTTCCGGCACTGACAGCGTGTATGTCATGCCTTGGAACACTCAGATCCTGTACGTTTATTATCGTCCGTCCATGTTTGAAGAGGCTGGCATTGAGGTTCCCACCACTTATGATGAGTTCCTTGAGGCTTGCCGCACTCTGACGAAGGACACCGACGGTGACGGCGTGGTTGATCAGTATGGATTCTCCATGCGCGGCGCTTCCGGCGGACAGGAGCCCTGGGGCAGCTTCATCTACGCTGCTGGCGGCAGCTTCGAGGATATGACCAGCGAAGCTTCCGTGAAAGGTATGCAGGACTTCATCGATCTGTACACCGATGGCTGCGTTCCTTCCACCGCTCCCAACGATGGCTTCCAGGAGACGATCGAGACCAACTTCAAGAGCGGCAAATGTGCGATGGTTATCCACCACACCGGTTCTTACAAAGGCATGGTAGACACCTTCGGCGATGACGTTGCTGCGTTCCAGTTCCCGGCAGGCGAAGGCCGTTGGACCTCTATGGGCGACACCGAGAACGTTATGTTTGAGTCCTGCGAGAACAAAGAAGCTGCTTTCGAGTGGCTGGCTTATCTGGCAACTGGCAAAGGCCAGGAGACCTGGTGCACTGTTACGGGCAACGTGCCTGTGTCCCAGCGTGTTCAGGCTATGGACGAGTTCCAGGATAACCGCTTTATGAAAGCTTCCATCGAAGGCCAGGATTTTGCGGGTATTGTCCCCATTCTGGATACGACCTCTGAGTGGATTGCCAACATTTGGCCCTCTACGGTTCAGCAGGCCCTGCTCGGCCAGATTACGGCTGAAGAGGCTATGCAGACTCTGCAGACGGGATTGTGGGGCTAATTTAACAGCGAATCTGTTCCACTAAAAAGCAATAAACCGGCTCTGCCGGCACGGGTGGGCTGCATGGTTGTAGCCTACCCGTTTTTTGAGAAAGCTAATTCATTGTGCTTTAATAAATAAGGTTATATAAGAGAGGAAAGGGTGAAGGAGATTGGAAAAAGGCAAAAAGAGTATTTGGCCCTATCTGCTCGTGCTGCCCGCTCTTCTGGTTGTCATTTGCGTGGTGTTTATCCCGGTATGCAATGCAATTTTGATGAGCTTTCAAAGCTACGACTTGCGTCGTCCGAATGATATTGGTTTTGTTGGCTTTGCCAACTACATCGCGGTCTTTCAAGACCCTCTGTTCTGGTCCAGCTTGTGGCGGACGATTTTGTGGGTTGTGTTTGGCGTAGGATTCCAATTTGTTTTTGGATTCATTCTGGCGCTTCTTCTGAACCGCAATTTCCGCGGTCGCGGCGTTGTCCGTGCAGTCAGCTTGATCCCGTGGGTTACACCTGGCGTTCTGATCGGTTTGATGTGGCGCTGGATGTATGACGGCAACTATGGTGTTATCAATGATCTGCTGATGAAACTTCATATCATTGATCAGCCCATTGCGTTCTTGGCGCAGACTACGACGGCTTTCCCTTCGGTTGTAATCACGATTATCTGGCAGGGTGTTCCGTTCTTTGCGCTGATGCTGCTGGCTGGTCTGCAGGGAATTTCGGGCGATCTGTATGAGGCGGCAGCAATTGACGGTGCAAACTGGTTCCAGCGTTTGTTCCGGATTACGATTCCTTCTTTGAAAAACACTATTTTCGTTACAACACTTTTGCGTATTATCTGGGTTGCCAACTCGGTTGACGTTATCTTCAATATGACCAGCGGCGGTCCTGCTTATTCTACGCAGACGTTGAGCGTTTATGTGTACAACAAAGGTACGGCTTTGAATCTGAGCTATGCGGCTACAATGTCGATTCTGCTGACTCTTCTGTTGTGCCTGGTCTCGGTGCCGTATCTGAAGCAGATGCTGAAGAAAAATTAAGAAAGGAGGAACGTGATTATGAATTATGTTGGAAAAAAGAATCTTGGAAAAAGTTTTTTGACCGCAGGTCTTCCGCTGTTTATTATCTTGCTGTTCCTCCTGTTCCCGTTTTACTGGACGTTTGTGACTTCCGTAAAACCGGAGAGCGAGCTTTATGGCCCGGTTACTTATTGGCCGCAAACATTCACTTGGGACAGCTATAAAAAACTGTTTGGCGAATTCAACTTCCTGCAGCCCATGGGGAACAGCCTGCTGGTTGCAGTAATCACCACGATCGTTACATTGACAGTTGCCACTCTGGCAGCATATGCCTTTACGCGTTTTGAATTCCGTGGCCGTAAAGGCTTGATGGTGATGTTCCTGACCAACAACATGTTCCCGACGGTTCTGTTGATGATCCCCTTGTACTCCATCATGCGTACTTTGGGAATCCTGTACACTCCGCTGGCTCTGATTGTGTCTTATACGACATTTACCATTCCCTTTACTGTATGGCTGCTGAATGGTTACATCAGCGACTTGCCGATGTCTCTGGAGGAAGCCGCAATGGTGGACGGCTGCAACCGTGCACAGGCATTTTTGAAAATTATTCTTCCGGTTTTGGTCCCGTGCCTGATTTCTACGGGCGTGTACATTTTCATGCAGAGCTGGAACGAGTATACTTTCGCAATGATGTTTACCAATTCCAATAACCGTACAATCCCGGTTGCTCTGAAGAGCTTGATTGGTAACTTGGGCGTCCAGTGGGATTTGCTCACCTCTGGTGGTATCATTACGATCATCCCCGTTTGTGTAATGTTCTTCTTTGCACAAAAACGGTTGGTGGAAGGCTTGACGGCAGGTGCTGTCAAGGGTTAAAATCAGTTGGGTTTCCCTGATAACTTATATAAAAGGAGTATCAACATCATGGAACTTGCTATGCAAAAAGAAAAAGCAAAGCATCTGCGCGCAGACATTCTGAAAATGCTGTACCTGTGCCAGTCTGGACATCCGGGCGGATCTCTGTCTACAGTTGAGATGCTGATGGCGCTGTATTACAACGACGTCATGAAATTCGACCCGAAGAACCCCAAATGGGAAGGCCGTGACCGTCTGGTCCTGAGCAAAGGGCATGCTTGCCCGGCTCTGTATGCCGTTTTGGCGGACCTGGGCTTCTTCCCGCGTGAAGACCTGTGGACTCTGCGCAAACTGCACAGCCACCTGCAGGGACATCCTGACATGAAGAAGACCCCGGGCATTGACATGAACACCGGTTCTCTGGGCCAGGGCGTTGCAGTTGCCGGCGGTATTGCAATGGCTTTGAAACAGAAAGGTTCTTCCAACCGCGTCTTTGCGATCGTGGGCGACGGTGAGATCCAGGAAGGTCTGGTTTGGGAAGCCGCTATGAGCGCTGCTCACTACAAACTGGATAACCTGACGGTTATGCTGGACCACAACGGTCTGCAGATTGACGGCAGCAACGACCAGGTCATGAGCTTGGGCGATGTGATGAAAAAATACGAAGCTTTCGGCTTTGAGTGCGTCAAGGTGGATGGCCATGACATCGAAGCCATCGTGAAGGCTGTGAATACGCCGCACGAAGGCAAGCCTTTGTTTGTGTGCTGCGAGACCCATAAGGGCCATGGCGTTTCCTTCATGGAAGACCAGTTTGGCTGGCATGGCAAAGCGCCCAGCAAAGAGGACTATGAGAATGCACTGAAAGAACTGGGGGTATCTGACAATGGCTGAGAGTAAATCTTTGCGCGTTGCCTATGGCGAAGCTCTGGCAGAGCTTGGCGCGAAAAACGATAAGATTGTGGTTATGGATGCCGACCTGGCACACGCCACAATGACCAATATGTTCCAGGCAAAATTCCCGGATCGTCACTTCAACTTCGGTATTGCTGAGGCAAACATGGTTTGCGGCGCTGCCGGTTTCGCAACGGAAGGCTATGTTCCTTTTGTCAGCACCTTTGCTCTGTTCGGCGCTGGCCGTGCATATGAGCAGATCCGTAACTCTGTCGCGTATGATAACCTGAACGTTAAGTTCGGCCTGTCTCATTCCGGTCTGTGCGTGGGCGAAGACGGCGGCAGCCACCAGGCGATTGAGGATATTGCGCTGATGCGTGTTGTCCCCAATATGACCGTTTTGGTTCCCTGCGATCCCATCGAGATGAAGAAAGCTGTTTTTGCAGCTGCTGAAATCAACGGCCCGGTTTATATCCGTGTGGCTCGTCCTGTGTGTGATTGCATCACGGAAGAGGATACTCCGTTTGTTGTCGGCAAAGCCAACATCATGCGTGAGGATGGCAACGACGTGGCGATCGTCGCTACCGGCCTGATGATTCCGGAAGCTCTGAAAGCTGCGGATCTGCTGGCTGCTGACGGCATCAAAGCTACGGTTGTGAATGTTCACACCATCAAGCCCTTTGACGCAGAGACGATTGCGGCTGTCGCAGCGAAATGCGGTGCAGTCGTAACGGCTGAGGAACACTCCGTCATCGGCGGCCTGTACTCTGCAACCTGCGAGGCTCTGATGGGCAAAGTGAATGTGAAGATGGACCGTGTTGGCGTTGAAGACAAGTTTGGTCAGTCTGGCACACCTGCGTCTTTGTTCGAGGAGTATGGTCTGACTGCTGCCAATATTGCCAACAAAGCGAAAGCTCTGCTGAAATAAAAAGGAGAGATTCAGGATGCTGAGAATTGAAAGCTACGGCCACAATGAGTCTGGCGATAACAAGACTGCTTTGAAATGGGTGTACGAGAACCCCGTTTGGAAAGTGGGCATTAAAAACTGGAAACCGGCGAACGATATCAGCGGCACGACTTGCTTGGAGCGTCACAACAAGACGGACGAGCTTTTCGTTCTGTTGGATGGCCGTTGCACTTTGCTGTATGCGGATGACGACAATGGCACCGCAGTAAATATCGGAAAAGTGGAAATGGAGCCGATGAAGGTCTATAAGATTCCGGCTACTCTGTGGCACAACACCGTGACTCAGCCGGGTGCAAAACTGATCTTGATTGAGAACAACCCCACTGACATGACCAACAGTGATGTTTACAATCTGACTGAGGATCAGATCGCTGAGATTAAAGCGCTGGTCTAAGAGCGAGTTTTTGCAGTAGCAAATGATTGTGCAAAAGCCGTCTGTCCAGTGGGCAGGCGGCTTTTGTGTAATTTGAATGAAACAGGGAGGCAAGAAAATGGCGTTGAAGGAAAACGAGCTCAACCGGCAGATTGCTGCGTTGATTACAGAGCATCTTCGGACGGGCGATAAGCTTCCGCCGGAAAAGGAGTTGACCGCACGCTTTGGCGTGAGCCGTACAGCGTTGCGTGATGCTCTGAATGCGTATGAGGCGCAGGGAATTCTTACCTCCATTCAGGGGAGCGGGCGTACAGTTAAAATGCCTGATCTCACTGATCAAATTATCAATACCTGGGGCATTGTCCTGGAAGCAAAACCGGATATTCTTTTTGATATTCTGGAACTCAGAACTTCCATGGAAATGGCGGCTTTGCCCCGTATGGCAGAACGAATTGATACAGAGCAGCTTCAGTTTATGGGTGCGCAAGTTGAACGTATGAAAGAAAAAGCCAAGCGCGGTGAGACCTTCATGGAAGAAGATCGAGCTTTCCATATGACCATGTTTCATAATGCGGGGAACGTGTTGACGGAACAGCTTTTGATCGCGTTGTGGTCTCTCTTAAATACGCAAATTGCAACCAGACATCCGGACTTGATGGTGGTAGCCTGTCAGCATGAGGACTTGATTAAAGCCTTGGCGCGCCAGGATTTGGCGGGTCTGCAGCAGGTGACTAAGGAACAGCTTGCGGATGTTCGATATCGCGTGATCAATTACATGGTTCAAAAAAGCCGCTTGTGAGGATGAATCAAAAAGGGTCGGGAAAGTTCTTGGAAACTCCCGACTCTTTTTGTATTCAATATGCGTGGGGTGCGTTGAGATAAAAGAGAGATGCTCCCATTTTTATGTTGTGTGTTTGAATAGTGAAATCATAGAGGATTTTCTGGATTCTGTACTTGTTAAATGTTATGATGAGAAAAACACGAACATTTTCAGCTTGATTTCAGCTTTTGAACGTATGCTGGAAATGGTGAGGTGGGAAAATTTTGAAAATTTTGATCGTCGAGGATGAACAGCTGCTCGCTGCGTCTGTTGGAGAACTTTTGAAGAAAAAAGGTTTTGACGTGGAAATTGTTCATGACGGAGAAGCGGGCTTGCAATACGCGGAGCTGGGGGTTTATGACCTGATCATTTTGGATGTGATGATGCCCAAGATGGATGGTTATGAAGTGGCTCGCCGCCTCCGTGCCAAACATTTGGGCACCCCTATTCTTATGCTGACTGCCAAATCTGCGCTGGATGATCGCGTTACGGGGCTCAATGCAGGCGCGGATTATTACCTGCCAAAGCCTTTTGACACAAGGGAACTTTTAGCCTGTGTTAACGCATTGCTGCGCAGACAGGGTTCCCAGGTCAATGAACTGGCTTACGGAAATACAACGTTGGACTTGAACAGTGCAATGCTGCGCTGCCATGGAAATGAAATCCGCCTGTCCGCAAAAGAGTTTGATATGATGCGGCTTCTTTTGCAGGCGAGAGAGCATAATGTTTCCAAAGAGTTTCTTTTATCGCGTGTTTGGGGGTATGATTCCAACGCGGTGGAAAACCATGTAGAGGTATATATTGGCTTTTTGCGAAAAAAATTAGCAGGTATTGGCTCCAATATCCGAATCGAAGCGATCCGCAGACTTGGGTATCATCTGGAGGTGAGCGGGGATGATTAAAAAACTTCGAATCAAATTTGTGGCCATTAATATGAGCATTGTAACCATCCTGCTCTGTGTCATTTTGGGATTGGTCTTTTATTTCACCAGCGCCAATCTGGAGCAGGAAAGCCTTCGTATGATGCAGAGTATCGCGACGCAGCCGTTTCACTTGGGGGTTCCCGGTGAAATGGGAGAAAATGTGCGCCTCCCTTTTTTCACACTGCGATTGAACCCGCGCGGAGAATTGGTAGAGGCAGGCGGGGGATATTATGACCTCTCGGACAGCGATTTGCTGGATGATTTGATTCAGGATGTGCTGGCATCGCCCAAAAGTTTCGGCGTTCTTTCTAAGTATAATCTGCGCTATTACCGGGTGGAAACTCCGGTGAATCCCTGCGTTGTGTTCGCAGATATTTCCAGTGAACGAGCGACCCTGCAAAACTTATTGCAAACCTGCCTTCTGATTGGTGGAATCGGCTTTCTGTTCTTTTTGTGGGGCAGTATTTTGCTTTCAAAATGGGCAGTGCGCCCAGTGGAACAGGCGTGGAAACAGCAGCAGCAGTTTGTTGCGGCGGCTTCGCACGAATTAAAAACTCCGCTGACGGTCATTATGACCAATGCGGAACTGCTGCAAAGCGCCGAGTACAGCGAGGAGAAGCAGAAAGGCTTTTTGCAGGGGATTGTTACCATGTCCGGCCAAATGCGCAATTTGATTGAGCAGATGCTGGAACTTGTGCGAACAGATAATGCGCAGGCCAAATGTGTCTTCCGAGATGTAGACCTCAGCAAGCTGGCAGACTATGCAGCGATGACTTTTGAACCGGTTCTTTTTGAAAAAGGATTGAAACTTTTCACGCAAGTGGATGAGAAAATTCATGTATCCGGAGACGAATCCCAGCTTCGGCAGCTGGTGGATATTTTGCTGGATAATGCCGGCAAATATTCGAATGAGAACGGGTCCGTTTGGGTAACGCTGCACAAGAAAGGCAAGGAGCATTGTGTTTTACAGGTGATCAATGAAGGACCATCGCTCAGTAAAGAAGAGCTGGTGCAAATCTTCCAGCGGTTTTATCGGGCGGATCCGGCTAGAAGCAGAAATGGTAGCTTTGGTTTGGGGCTCTCCATCGCGGAAAGCATTGTCAAACAGCATCAAGGGAAAATTTGGGCAGAGAGTCAGAACGGGCATAACTGTTTTTCGGTAGTTCTGCCTTGCGTTTAAAAAAAGAAGCCTTCTGGAAGAAGGCTTCTTTTTTTGTTTGCGGGATAGGATTTTTCAGTCTCATTTCAGGATGGGATTTTATAATGACAATGGTTTCAGCCGCGCATGTACGCGTGAAATACAAGGAATGAGGAGGTCCATCATGATCAAGGTTGAACATCTGACAAAATGCTATGGGGATTTCACAGCAGTCGATGACCTTTCCTTTGAGATCGAGGAAGGACACGTATACGGCTTCCTGGGGCCGAATGGCGCCGGAAAATCAACCACGATGAACATTATGACCGGCTGTTTGTCGGCCACAAAAGGACATGTTCAGATAGACGGCTATGATATCTTTGAAGATGCGGGAGAGGCGAAGAAACGGATTGGTTATCTGCCGGAACAGCCACCGCTTTATATGAACGAGACGCCGGAAGAGTATCTTCGCTTTGTGGGCGAAGCCAAGGGGCTGCGCGGTGCAGAACTGGAACAGCAAATTCAGGAAGTCATCGAGCAGACAAAGATCGACAATGTCAAAAAACGCTGTATTTCAGCCCTTTCCAAAGGATACAAACAGCGTGTGGGAATCGCGCAGGCTTTGCTGGGCAATCCGAAAGTGATTATTTTGGATGAACCCACGGTGGGTTTGGATCCGCTTCAAATTATTGAAATTCGCGACCTGATCAAACAATTGGGGCAGACGCATACGGTTATTTTGAGCTCTCACATTCTGTCGGAAGTTCAGACGATCTGTGAAAAGATTCTGATTATTTCCAAAGGAAAACTGATTGCTTTCGACCGCCCGGAAAATTTGGAGAAAAAATTGCTGACTCCAAACGAGATTACTGTTGTGGCACAGGCAACAGATAAGCAGGCAAAAGAGATTTTGTCGTCGGTAAACCATATTTCTGAGTGTGAGGTGCGCTCGCAGGAGAACGGGCGAGTTGCCATGCTCCTCAAAACCGATCAGGAGGACATTTACAGTGTCTCGCGTGATATCTTCTTCGCCTTTGCGAAGAAAGAAGTGGCTCTTTTAGAGATGGCACTCAAAAAAGGAAGCCTGGAGGATGTGTTCATTGAATTGACAGATAAGAATGAAACGGAAAATCTCCCGGTGGAAAGTGAGGGGTCAGACACATGATTGCAGTTTTGAAGCATGAATTGAAAAGCTATTTTCACTCTTTGACTGCTTACGTGTTTGGTGCGTTCCTGCTTGCATTTGTGGGAATTGGCGCCATGTTGTATAACATTCAGGCGGCAGTCAGCAATTTTGAGTATGTGCTCAATTTCGGAAGCTTGGTGTTCGTGGTCATTGTACCCATTCTGACCATGCGCGTGATTGCGGAAGAACGCAAGCAGAAAACAGACCAGCTGCTGTATTCGCTTCCTATTACTACAACACAGGTCGTATTTGGAAAATATTTGGCGCTTCTGGTCCTGTATCTGATTCCACTGTTGATTATTTCTATTTATCCGCTTGTATTTGCGCAGTTTGGTGATGTATATCTTCTGACCTCTTACGGATCCATCTTGGCCTTTTTCATCATGGGTGCAGCGTTGATTGCAGTGGGCGTGTTCATTTCTTCGCTCACAGATAATCAGGGCCTTGCAGCCGGAATTGGAATCGCTGTGATTCTGCTGAACTATTACAGCGTCAGTTTGTCGGAGTATGTTTCTTCCACTGCGATCGGTTCTGTAGTGGCGCTGATTGTACTGATTCTTGTCTTGGGAGCAGTGATCCGATATTTGACCAAAAACGGAAATCTCGCTTATTGGATTTGTTTTGCTCTGATAGCAGCAACTGCAATTGCTTACTTCATTGACAGCAGTGCCTTTGAAGGCTTGCTGCCGGACATCATGACAAAGTTATCTTTGTTTGAGCGCTTTACCGTCTTTGTGAACGGAGTGTTTGACATGACGGCGATTGTATATTATTTGAGTGTGATTGCCTTCTTTTTGTTCCTGTCGGTGCAGTCTCTTGAAAAAAGGAGGTATAACTGATGAAAAAATTGCAGATTCCTCACCGTTCGGAAAAGCCGTCGGCAAATGCGGAAAACAACCGGATTGCGTTTCAGGGCGGCTCCTATTCGTTAATTGTCACAGCCATTGTTTTGGCGCTTTTGATTGTTCTTAATATTTTGGCGGCAGCGCTTCCTACCACTTGGACGCAGTACGACATCAGTTCCACAAAGCTGTATTCGATTACCAGCAATACAAAAGCCGTGGTCAATGCGCTTGAAGAAGATGTGACGATTTATTGGATCGTTCAGGCGGGCGAAGAGGATAAGGTGATTGAGAATCTTCTGGACAGATACGACGTTCTTTCGGATCATATCGAGGTTGTAAAAAAGAATCCGGATATATACCCCACATTTGCAGAGCAGTATACAGATGAGACCATGGAGAACAACAGCCTGGTTGTGGAATGTGGTGATCGCAGCCGCTTCATTGGTTACGATGACATTTACATCAGTGAAGCAGATATGTATTCCTATTCTTACAATACGTCGTTTGATGGCGAGGGCGCAATTACGTCCGCAATTGATTATGTGGTGAATGAAGAACAGCCGAAAATCTACGTTCTGGAAGGCCACGGTGAGGCAGAGCTGCCCACAACCTTCAGCGAGCAGCTTGAAAAAGAAAACATGGAACTGAATACGTTCTCTCTGCTCACAGTGGACGCGATTCCGGAAGATGCGGCTTGCGTAATGATTTATGCACCTACAACCGATATTTCTCAGGAAGAGAAAGAAATGCTGTCAGACTATGTGACGAATGGCGGCAAATTACTGGTAATGGCAGGTCCCACTGAAGGTGGCACCTTGGAAAATCTGTACAGCATTCTGTCGGATTATGGCGTGACAGCTAGCGAGGGAATCGTTATTGAAGGAGATCGGGAACATTACGCGTTCCAGGCGCCGTTTGTTCTGATGCCGGATATGGCGAGCAGTGACATTACAGATTCTTTGATTGAGGAACACTATTATCCCATTATGCCGCTGTCCCAGGGCCTGGTTGTAGACAGCACTGCTTCTTCGGTGACGGAACTTCTCACAACCTCTGATGCATCTTTCAGCAAGGTGGCCGGGTATGACCTTGAGACGTATGAGAAGGAAGAGGGAGATATCGATGGCCCCTTTGCGGTTGCGGTTTCGATCGACAGCGGAAATGACGGTCGAATTGTTTGGTTCTCCTCTTCCAGTTTCCTGGACGACACATACAATGCGTACTCTTCCGGTGCAAACGTGAACTTGGGGATGAACGCGGTATCCTCTATGATCGGAGAGAGCGAAGCAATGGCAATCCGGAGCAAATCACTGAACTACAATTATCTGACAATCAGTGATTCCACGTCTTCGTTGCTGAAAGTCATGATGATCGGCGTGTTCCCGCTTGTGTATCTGGGAATCGGCATTGCAGTGGTCCTGAGAAGAAGGAGGATGCAGAATGAAGCGGTTTAAAAGAATATACGCCCTGCTGGCGGTTCTCCTGGTCGCATGTCTGATAACATTCGGTGTGAGCCAATATGAGACCCGCAAGGAACAGATCAAAAACAGCGATGAAGTGATTTTGGAGATCCCAACGGATTCGGTGAAAACACTGTCTTGGGAAAATGAAACCGTTTCGCTTTCGTTCCACAAAGATGACGCATGGGTCTATGACGACGATGATGCATTCCCGGTAGATGAAGAGAAAATCAATGAACTGCTTTCTCAATTTGAGGCCTTTGGTGTATCTTTCATCATTGAAGATGTGGAAGATTTTGGCCAGTATGGCTTAAACGATCCGGTATGCACGATCAATATCGGCACGGAAGATCAGGAGTATACCGTTCTTTTGGGAGACTACAGTGCCATGGATTCCGAACGCTATGTTTCAATCGGCGACGGAAATGTATACCTGGTTCAAAACGATCCGCTGGATTCTTTCGATGCAGAGCTCAGCGATGTAATCAAGAACGACGAAGTCCCTGCGTTCGATCAGGTGACAGAAATCCGGTTCTCCGGGGAAGAAGAATATCAGATTCGATATGAAGAAGACAGTACGGAGACTTACCGAGAGGAAGACGTCTACTTTACACAGGTAGATGGAGAGACCTTGCCGTTGGATACGTCAGAGATCGAGACATATCTCAGCACACTTCAAAATATGGATATGACCGAATATATGACGTATAATGCTACGCAGGAAGATTTGGAAACTTACGGCTTGGCAGATCCGGAACTGATGATGGAGATTGACTATACCACGACGGACGAGGATGACAATGAAACTTCCGGAACGTTTGTACTGAGTGTCAGCCATGATCCGTCTCAGCCGCTCCCGGAAGAGTCCGAATCGGAGGCAACGCAGGACGAAAGCGAAGAGACAGAAGAAGAGGAGATCACAGCCTACGCGAGAGTAGGGGAGTCTCCCATTGTCTACAAAATTTCTACGGATGCATACAAAGCTTTGATGGCGTCGTCGATCGATGATTTCCGTCATAAAGAGGTTGTTCCGGCCAACTTTGAGAACATCGCACAGATTGATATTGTTTTGGAAGATGTCAATTATACGATTTCCAGCAAAGGTGAGGGCGACGACAGAACGTACTATTACGGTGACGAAGAACTTGAGATCGATGAACTGCAAAGTGCGCTGCAGGCTTTGTCGGCGGATAGTTTTACCGATGAGGAGCCGACGCAGAGAGAGGAAATCGATCTGACGTTGACACTGGATCTGGAAGGAAGCCCCACAGTCCATGTAGAATTGTACCGCTACGACGGCGATCACTGCCTCGCCGTGGCGGATGGAGAGCCAATTTCTCTCGCTGCACGTGACAGCGTGGTGGATTTGGTAGAGGCGGTTAACTCAATCGTACTCAACGGATAAAAGAATTCTGGCAGAAAAAAGCAGAGGCATCTGTAAGATGCCTCTGCTTTTTGATTTATTCAAAGATAAGCGGGATATTTAAGCTGCTCGGCCCTCCAGTGCTCCAGGACAGAAAGCATGGCTTCTGCTTCCCGACGTGCACCGGGAAGGTCCTGTTCACGATAGTTGCCGCATTCTTCTTCCCGCGCGCCGGGAATCTCGCCTTCGTAAGATGCGATGAAAGAAAAGCTGTCTTTCACCAGTTGAATCACATCTTCCGGAGCGAGCGTATCGCGAACGAGAAGATAAAAACCAGTTCGGCATCCCATTGGCCCTACATAAACCACCTGCGATGCATCCGCGGAGTTGCGCGCATAGGTGGCAAACAAGTGTTCCAGTGTGTGCAGAGCACCGTTTTCCAAATAATCGCCCTGGTTGGGGACTTTCATTCGTATATCATAGGTGACTACATCGCCGTCCACGCGGGAAGTGTACATCCCGCGCGGAAGTTTGGTGTGGTCAACACAAAAACTTGCAATTCGTTTCACGGAAAAGCCTCTTTTCTTTATTGGGGCATGGAATGAACAACGCCGCGCTCACCATCTACGGATACATGCGTACCGTCGGTCAGCTTGCGGATCGCACCTACTGCGCCGACAACCACGGGCTTGCCCAGTGTAAGTCCCACAATCGCAGCGTGAGAATTCAAGCCCGATTCCTCGGTAATTACAGCAGCAACCGTGCGCAGCACCGGCAAAAGTTCGTTGTTGGTGTAGGGCAAAACCAGAACATCTCCCGGTTTGCATTTTGTCATAGCTTCTTCCACAGAACGGCACACACAGATAGGACCGGTTGCATTGGCTGGCGTTACGCCTACGCCGGAGATCAGAACGTTGCCGACTAGGTGAGCTTTGATCATATTGGTAGTACCGGAAATTCCCACGGGAACACCGGCGGTGAGAACCACAAGGTCTCCACTTTCCACGTACCCGGCTTTTTCGGCTGTTTCCACGGCCATTTCAATCAATTCATCGGTGTTGTGGGCGTAACCCATCTTCAGCGGCGTAATGCCCCAGGAAAGCGAAAGCTGACGGTAAATATTGTCTGCCATGACACAGGCGATGACCGGAGTCTCCGGCCGGTATTTGCTTAACAGGCGTGCGGTCTCACCGCTTTTGGATACAGTGATAATGGCATTGGCCTTGATGTCCATGGCAGTGGTGCATGCAGCATGGGCTACAGCGGCAGCCACACTCAGGTGGCTTTCCAAATGTTTCTGCCGCAGGCGTTTGTCATAATTGATATCACTTTCAGTGCGTTCAGAAATCGCGGCCATCGTGTGGACAGCTTCCGTGGGATAGCGACCTGCAGCGGTCTCGCCGGAAAGCATAATGGCTGAGGTGCCATCGTAGATGGCATTGGCCACGTCCGTAATTTCTGCACGTGTGGGGCGCGGGTTCTCGATCATGCTTTCCAGCATTTGAGTGGCGGTAATGACGGGCTTTCCGGCGTCGTAGCAACGCCAGATGATATCTTTTTGAATAACAGGAATTTCTGTAAAGTCAATCTCTACGCCCATATCGCCGCGGGCGACCATCACACCGTCAGATACGGAAATAATTTCGTCGATGTTGTTGACACCTTCGTGATTTTCAATTTTCGCGATAATTTTGATATAATCACACTTTTGGCTGTCCAGCAAACGACGGATTTCCAGAATATCTGCTGCACTTCTCACAAAGGAAGCCGCAATAAAATCAAAGCCAGTCTGAATGCCGAACAGAATATCCTCGCGATCTTGCGCGCTCATATAGGGAATGGAAAGTTTTGTACCCGGAACGTTGACACCCTTGTGGTTGGAGATGTGCCCGCCGTTTTTTACAACGCAGACAATATCGTCCTCATCGATGTTGTCTACCACCAGCTCAATCAGTCCATCGTCCAGCAGAACACGTGCTCCGGGGGCAAGATCCATGGGAAGATCTTTGTAGGTGATGGAACAGATGTTCTCATCGCCCAGAATATCGCGGGTGGTGAGCGTGAACTTTTGATCCTTTTTCAGTTCCGCACCACCATTTTTAAAATCGCGCAGACGGATTTCAGGCCCTTTAGTATCCAGCAATGCCGCCACAGGAAGATTTAACTCTTCACGCAGTTGTTTCAACGTGGCAAAACGCTTGGCATGATCCGCATGGGTGCCATGCGAGAAATTAAAACGAGCCACGTTCATGCCAGCCAGCATCATGCTGCGCAGAACACCCTCGCGGTCTGTCGAGGGGCCTAAAGTGCAAACAATTTTTGTTTTACGCATCAGAAAAAACCTCCATCGTTCAATCCGTTTTTATACATCCATACGCTTTATTATTACATATTTTTGAATACTTTGCAATGCAAGGGCTTCCTATTTTACATGATTTTTGCTATACTTAGAAAACCGACATCCTATTGCAGAGCGTGGACCGTTTGCTGCCTTTTCATGCAGGGGGAGTTGCGCGGTGATTTGAGAAGCGGCATCACGCTCAAATTTATAATTTTTTTCACAGGTGTGAAAGAAAATTGAGGAGTAGAACGTCTTATAATTAAGCTTGCAGCACGGAAAAGTCTATTTAAAAACAAAGTAATAGGCGAGTGCTAAAACTTCGCGCATATAGCAGGGAAGAATGGAGTCCAGACCGATGCTTGCCGGCACGGAACTCACATCGGAAAATCCCGCGTTCAATACATATTGCCTGGCCCGATAGCAGTGAAATGTATTGGTGACGTAAGCGATGGGCTGGGATGGGTCGATGCCGTGCTCCTGAAGAAGTTTTTGTGAAAACAGAAAATTTTCTTCTGTAGATGTGCTTTCTGTTTCTGCCAAAATCTGTGAATCAGAAATGCCTCTCTGAACCAGATAGCGCTCCATTGCGACGGCTTCCGGAATGCTTTCTCCCGGTCCCTGTCCACCGGATACTACGATCAGTACGTCAGGATTTTTCTGATAGTAGTCATAGGCTGCGTCAAGCCGGCGCGCGAGCAATCCTGTTACGCGCTCTCCGCGCAGTCCGGCACCGAGCACGATAAGCGTTTGCTCCTGTCCGGTAGCGGTAGCAGTATTGCCTAAGACATGAACCAAAAGCATGCATCCGATAAAAAGAACACTGCCGGCAAGGAAGAGAACTTTACATATATGCCCGAACCCGTGTGCGCAGAAGGCATCAATCTTTTCGTGAAAAACAGCGTAGACCCACAGCGCCGCTGTGATACAATACATTAGAAAAGAACCTAGATTGAAACTGGAACGAAACAGGCGGAGAATGCTGTCAATCAGGAAAAATATCGCAAGAGCCCATATGATTTTCATTTTCATAAAAAACCTCCCGGATGATTGTTTTATTGTAACAGGCAAACGGGGGAAACGCAACTTCTGCGCATGAAGCGCATGAGGAGGAATGTTGTGAAGCCGATTATAAAAGTGGATCATATCCGAAAAGTATACCGGGTAGGACATGAGAAGGTAGTCGCGTTAAACGATATCAACCTTTCCATCAATCCGGGGGAAATTTGTTGCATTGTGGGTGCATCCGGTTCCGGAAAATCCACTTTGCTCAATCAGCTGGCGGGCCTGGAGAAGCCGACCCGCGGAGATGTGTACATTGCAGGTCAGAATGTTTCCAAAATGACAGAACAGGAGTTGGCTGTTTTTCGCCAAAACAATCTGGGCTTTGTGTTTCAGTCATATAACTTATTGCCCACACTGACTGCTTTGGAAAATGTGGCTTTGCCGCTGATGTTCAAAGGAATACGAAAGTCTCAACGGGAAAAGATGGCAGCAAAGCAGCTCAAGGCAATGGGGCTGGGGAAAAGAATGTACCATAAACCCACGGAGATGTCCGGTGGCCAGCAGCAGCGTGTTGGTATCGCGCGTGCTTTTGTGGGAAACCCAAAGGTCATTTTTGCGGATGAGCCTACGGGAAATTTGGATTCGCATACTACTGCACAAGTGATGAATGCCATTCTGAAGTTGGCGCATGAGAACAATATCACATTTGTAATGGTCACACATGAGCGTGATCTGGCGGGATGTGCTGACCGGATCATCACCATCAAGGACGGATGTGTCCTGCGGGACGAGGTAATCGAAAATCCGAACCAGGTATTCGAGGTACAGCTGAGTCCCATGGACGAAGAGTATGCGCATGCGGCGGCGGAAAAGGTGGAAAATGCGCGGACACAAGCGGATATTGCAGAAAAAGGAGAAGGGGCACAATGAAAAATATAAGAAAGAGTTATAAAAAGCTGGTGGGGGGAGCCTTAATACTGCTGATGATGGTCAGTGTGTTCTGTGTACCCTTTACAAGTATAGCGTTTGCGGCAGGAAATATCAGCTTTACCAAAAACCTTCCATCAGAACCGCAAACGTTGTCCGGAGGTTCTTTGGTATTATCAGTAGAAGCAAAAGCAGCGGATGGTGCGGCCATTCGATATGAATGGTATAAGGATGGCGCGGCGATTTCGGGGGCGACCAGCGCCACTTATACGGTTTCGACTCCAGGCGAGTATTCGGTAAAAGCAATCAACCAAAGTAACGAAGGGGATTTTGCAGAAAGTCAAACATGTACTGTAACAGAACCGCAGTCCGGTAACGGACAGCTTTACGTTGCCGGCTACAGTGTTGTGGATAATTTGGGAAATCCCATTCTGTACCTGACACCTGAGACACACTGCAAAATTGTTTTCCTGATGGTGGATGGGCGTGTTTTGGATTCGGATGTTCCTCAGGGAACGGATCTGAAAAGCTATATTCATATTACCCCCACTTCCAAAGCGTTTTCTTCGTGCAGCAACGGAGATATTTGGCTGGATCGAGAGGCATCCGTGGATGGAAGCCTAACTTATTCGCTGACCTTCAATGACATTACTTATCTGGACACTACTGCCCAGGACAACACTTTGTCCTTTGATGTAAGTGTTATCAATAATTCGACGCCCGGCGCTCCGATTGCGAACCTTCCGCTGACCTCTGTTTCTCAGTCGATCGGCCAGTGCTCGAAAAGTAAGGATGAGACTGTTACCAGCGGTGCAAAACCTACAGTCATGGTAAAAGATTCCAACTATGGCGGCGGAAACATTGCTGCGGGACAAAACTTTACATTGACGTTGACTTCGTATAATACCAGCCGTTCCACTGCGATTTCGGACGTGGTGACTACCATTACACTGCCGCAAACGCTGACATTGGCAGCGGGGAGCAATACGGTGCTGACGGAGTCTGTTCCGGCGGGTGGTTCCTATCAGACTACTTTCACCCTGCAGGCGCAGAGCAGTGCTGAAACAGGCGTAGCGAATGTGACGGTGGAGTATCGTTATTACATCAAGGGCACAGATGAGCAGTTGACTTCCAGCCAGCTGATTACCGTGCCCATCGTGCAGCCGGATCGTTTCTCCTTTACGTCCATGGATTTGCCGCAGGAGATGTATGCAGGCGAAGAAAACACCATTACAGTTAACTACGTGAACAAAGGTAAGGGTATTTTGTATAACCTGACTGCGGAAATTTCGGGGAATATCAATACGCCGGGTCAGCAGCAGTATCTGGGAAATTTGAACTCCGGAACGGAAGGCAGTGCGGACTTTACGATTCAGACCGACCAACCCGGCACGGTTTCCGGTACAATTACGTTGACCTATGAGGATGTCAACGGAAACGAAAAGAAGCAGACGCAGGATTATTCCCTGACGGTCAGCGAGATGCCTACCTATGATGACATGCCGGATATGGATATGGATGCCATGGGCGACATGGACATGCAGCAGGGGATGCCTGTCTGGGGTTGGGTGCTGATTGGAGTAGGCGTTGTGGCGGTCATTGTGGTGGTTGTAGTGATCGTGAAAAAGAAAAAGGCGAAACGCCGCGCCGAATTACTTGCGGAGGACAATGACGATGAAGATTTCTGATCTTCTGTCCCTTTGCTTTGAGAATCTTCGCCGACGCAAAGGCCGTACAACGCTGACAATTATCGGCGTAGTAGTCGGCACCTGTTCGATTGTAGTCATGGTGTCTCTGGGCATTGCCATGAACGTCGGTTTTGACGAAATGATTCAGCAGTGGGGTGACTTGACCCAGATTCAGGTATACAACTGGAGCAGCGGTACTGGTGAAGTGGATCCGCTGAACGATGAAATGGTGGCTAAAATCGATGAATTTGATCATGTGGTCGTGGCAACACCGCAGTATCAGCCGCGCTATTTCAACATGAATCTGACGGCAGGAAAAAACGATCGTTATGTTGCTCAGTATGTCACAGTTGTAGGAATGTATCCCAAAGCCATTGAATTGTTGGGTTATGAGCTGGAGTCCGGCAGTTATCTGCCGGATACACCGGCTTCTATGAATAGCGGAAAGAAGCAGGTTCAGGTCCTGGTAGGTCAGAATTTAGGTTATCAGTTTACAGACCCAAAGAAGCGGGGAGAAAAAGCCTATCGCTATCCGGGCCAGACAGATGCAGGCGGAAAAGAATTGGGGCCGTTTGTAGATATCTCCAAAGATAAGATGACCTTGAAAAGCAATAACCAGGGCGGCGAAGGAGAAGGCAAGGAGCTGGAGTACGCGCTGGATGTAGAAGGCGTTATGATCTCAGACTACAAAAAAGGCTATGTAACAGATGCCGGCGTGGTCATGGATCTTACGGTCTTGAAGCGTTTGGAAAAAGAGTACATGAAAGCCAACGGTATCAAGGACACCAGCAGCAACAACGGCTACGACAATGTCTACGTAAAAGTGGATGATGTGGATAATGTGGAAGCCGTGGAAGAAGCGATCCAGGAGCTCGGTTATTCTACTTATTCCATGAGAAGTGAACGGGAAAATATGCAAAAGCAGTCCCAGATGATCCAGATGATTTTGGGCGGCTTAGGCGCTGTTTCGCTGTTCGTGGCGGCCCTTTCCATCGCCAACACCATGACGATGGCTATCTACGAGCGCACCAAAGAAATTGGTGTGATGAAGGTGCTGGGGTGTGGACTGGGAAAGATTCGTGCCATGTTCCTTGTGGAAGCTGCGATGATTGGCTTTTTAGGCGGTGTGTTCGGAGTGGCCATCAGTTATGCACTTTCCTTTGCGCTGAATACGTTTGGACCATTGTTGATGGGGTCGGTATTGGGCGGATTTTTGCCTATGTATGGTTCCCAAATTTCAGTAATTCCACTGTGGCTTGCAATGTTGGGAATTCTGTTTTCAACAGGCATCGGTATTGTGTCGGGTATTATGCCCGCCGGTCGTGCAGTCAAAATTTCGGCATTGGAAGCAATCCGGCACGAGTAATGCCGGAAAAGCGTATAAAAAAGAACAGGCGATATTTGTCGCCTGTTCTTTTTTATGATTCTATTATAGCGAAGGGTTCAGTTGCTCCACAATTTCCGGAGTCAGGCTTTGCAAAATTGCACAAGCGAGATTGACCGCCGCATCCATATCGCAGGCTGCCGCATATCCGTAGTGCGTATGAGCATAGCGCACAGGAATCCCCAACACCAGCGTGAGAATGCCGCCGGCAGCCAGATGAATGGACCCGCCGTTGGTCCCACCGCCCGTACGGACAGCCATTTGATGCGGAATCCCGGCCTTTTGAGCAATCTGGCGCGCAAAAGCAATCAAGCCCGGATGGGCAACCATGCTTGCATCCCGATATCGAATTTGAACACCTTTTTTCAGTGCCCCTTGTGCTTGATCTGCAGGCGTAAAAGTATCGTCGGCAGGGGTGCCTTCCAAACAAATCGCCAGTCGGGGACGAAGATGTTCCGCTGTGATTTTGGCACCGCGCAGCCCTACTTCTTCCTGTGTGGAGAAGGCTGCCGCAACATCCACTTGCAGGGGCTCGTCTTTCAAGCGTTCCATCGCATCCACCAGCCCGGCGCATCCCAATCGGCAGTCAAACGCTTTTCCGAGCATTAAGCCGGTCTTTTCAGAGTACGAAAACTGTACGTCGGGTACAGCTACAAGGCCAGGTTCCAAGCCTAGTTCAGCGGCGTCTGCGGCACTGCAAACGCCTGCGTCCAGAAAAATATCATCCAGAGAAAGTCCAGCACTTTTTTCAGCGTTTGTCATGAAATGGGGCGGCTTGGAAGTGGAAACTGCACGAACAAGTTCACCGCGATTGTTCCGGATGACAAAAAGATGCGCAGGGATATTATGTTCTACCCATCCGCCAAGGGGAACAAGTTTCAAAAGTCCGTTGGAAAGCACAGACTGAATCATGAACCCAACTTCATCCAAATGTGCGTCCAGCATTACAAGCGGCCTCCCATTATTTTGAGGAAGAGCAGCATAGACATTCTGCATGCCGTCGCGTTTTACGGAAAAACCATTCAGCAATTCGGAAATGGTATCGGCTACCTCGTGCTCATGGCCGGATGGACCGAAAGCATTTGAGATTTTTTCACAATATTTCAAATTTGGCATATCGCATTATCCTTCTTTTTTGTTTTGTTCCAAATGATCCAGCTCTTGGACCCAGGCCGCAGCGCAGGCGTCGCTGGGCATTCTCCAGTCGCCTCTCGGGGAGAGCGTTACGGTACCGACCTTGGGGCCGTCAGGCACACAGCTTCGTTTGAATTGCTGGCTGAAAAAGCGCCAGTAGAACTTGCGCAGCCATTTTAAAATCACAGCATCCTCAAATTGATCCCGGAACGCATTTTGCGCAAGGAAGAAAACCTTGGCAGGGGAAAAGCCCCAACGCACAGCATAATACAAAAAGAAGTCATGCAGATCGTACGGACCGACAATTTCCTCTGTCTGCTGGCTGATGACTCCATCTTTCGCGGGAAGCAGTTCCGGACTGACAGGCGTGTCTAAAATGTCGCGCAGAACATCACGCAATTCACTGCTGTCCGTAGTATCTGCTACCGTTGCGACAATATGCCGTACTAAAGTTTTAGGCACCGAAGCGTTGACGCCGTACATGCTCATATGATCGCCGTTGTAGGTTGCCCAGCCAAGCGCCAACTCAGACAAATCACCCGTACCGATGACAAGGCCGTTGGTTCGATTGGCCAGATTCATCAAGACCAATGTGCGCACACGGGCTTGGGTGTTTTCAAAAGTGACATCGTGCGTCTGCGGATCTTGCCCGATATCCCGGAAATTGCTTTGAACCGTTTCTGTAATATTGACTTCACGAAGTGTGACGTCCAAAGCCCGGCAAAGTTTTTCGGCATTGTTGCGCGTTCTTTGCGTGGTCCCAAAACAGGGCATGGTGACGGCAGTAATATCGGAAAGCGGACGCCCCAACTCTTTGAACGCCCGCGTAACGACCAAAAGTGCAAGCGTGCTGTCCAGTCCACCGGAAATTCCCACTACAGCGCTGCTGCATCCCGTGTGGGCAAGACGCTTTTTTAAGCCATTGGCTTGCATGGCAAGGATTGCAGAGCAGCGGCGGGCACGATGAGCAGGATCAGAAGGGACGAAGGGTGCAGGGTCAATCCGCCGCGTCAAAGTCGTTTCCTTTTTGGTTGTCTCGAAGGAAACAACCGCGTAGCCATCCTGCTTTGAGGCATCAAAGCTTGTGTTTTTCAGACGTTCTCCCGCAAGACGGTCCACATCGATTTCCGAGCAGATCAATCCATTTTGAAACAGTTGGCTCTGCGCCAGAATGGAACCGTTTTCTGCGATCAGATTGTGACCGGCAAAAACCATGTCTGTTGTGGATTCTCCGTCGCCGGCGTCGGCGTAAAGATAACCGCACAGCAGTCGTGCGGACTGCCCTTCGACCAGACTGCGCCGATATTCAGCCTTTCCAATGGTCTCATCACTGGCAGAAAGGTTGGCAATCAGAACAGCACCGGCCATGGCATGGCTGACACTGGGGGGGAGCGGAGCCCAAAGGTCTTCACAGATTTCTACGGCCATGCACAGATTTTTGTTCTGACGGCTTCGGAACAGAAGCTTGGTGCCAAAGGGGATGCTGACGCCATCAAAAAAGAAGGTTTCGTTTTCAGCGGGCGCAGGTACAAAATGTCTGCGCTCATAGAATTCGTTGTAATTTGGAATGTGCGTTTTGGGGACGATTCCCAGCAGCTTACCTTGCTGCAGAACCGCTGCGCAGTTATAAATTTTACCGTTATGGCGCAAGGGCAGACCGACAACGATCAACAGGGAAAATTCCTGTGTATCATGAAGAAGCGTGCGCAGCGCTTCCTCAGCGCTGTTTAAAAGGGTGTCCTGAAAGAAGAGGTCGCCGCAGGTGTAACCCGTGATGCATAACTCCGGCAGACATAAAATTTCAACGCCAGCTTGTTCCGCCACTCGTACACTGGTCAAAATGGCCTGTTCATTGAAGCTGCAGTCTGCCACATGAATTTGCGGTGTGGCACATGCCGTTTTTACAAAACCATAGTTCATCATTTTAACCGCCTTTTTCGTTTTTGCGTTCGATACTTTGTACTGTTAGAGTTTGGTCCTGAACCGTAAAGCGGATTTCAAAATTTAAAAAGGGAAACCCATAAATTCGCTCCGGATCGTTTTGGTAAGAAGGCCGCGGATCCTGCGCCAAAAGCGCCAGCAGAGCAGCGCGGTCGGAAGGGGCAAGAAGCGCTGAAAGTTCTTCAGGGCAATGCACCAGAAGAGAATCCTGCAGGTGTCGGTCAGCAAAGCCGCCGTTGGCGTCCGGATGGCTGTCAGTAAAGGAAAGGTATGGTTTGATATCATAAATAGGTGTTCCGTCCATCAGATCAGCGCCAGCTACATGCAGGACCGGTCCAAGCTGCGGATGAATCTCAATGGAATTCAGACGGACAGAAGAGAGGCCGATCGGATTGGGGCGGAAGGGAGAGCGGGTGGCGAAAACCCCCATACGCTTATTTCCGCCCAATCGTGGCGGGCGGACCGTAGCGGTCCAGTTTTCGCGTACTGCCTCAGAAAATTGCCAGATCAGCCAGACATGGGAGAATTCTTCCAGACCGCGCACAGCGTCCGGATTGCGATATTCGGGCTCAAAAATAATCTGCGCATTTAATTCCTGCACCAGACCGCTCTGGCGAGGGATTCCAAATTTTGTGGGGAATCCGCAGCGAATTCGTGCAATTGTTTTTAAAGCGGGGCTTTGTTCCACGCGTTTATCCTGCCTTTCCCGATGGAATAAGATCTGTTCGTTATTATAGCACACAATGAAAGAGGCGTCATCCTTGAACCCTGTTTTCTTTCACTGCAGCGAGGGCAAGACGTTCTGCCGCGACTTTGGCTGCACAGGCGAGCGTGGCCATCTCAAGTGCACTTTCTCCATCCCGAGTGGCGCAGTCGTTCATTTTGAAAAATGCCTGTTCCAACAGTTCACAGAATGGGTCGTACCAATTGCCGGGATCGCCTTTATCCAGCAGAATACGGATCATTGGCAAAGATAGCGTTTGCTTGAGCACACCAATGGCAATGAGATGCGCCAGATGGGAGCGATTGTATTTTTTCTTGGTCGGAGGCGGCAGGAGCTGAAGCTTGACGTAATTATTGATCATACTCGCAGTCACAATATGAGGATCTTCACAGGGAACAAAGGGGAAAAGATATTTATCCAGCAGATTCAACACCTGATCCAGATACAATTCAAAATCTGGCAGTTCGTTCCAACGGGGAAGCCGGGCGCCTTTTTGTTCCCAAAGAGTTTCTTCCATCTGTATCCAAACCTCTTTTCATCTGTTTTTCAAAACCAGTATACCGAAAAAAGGGCTACTTTTCAAGAAGAGTGCCCTGTGTTATACTGTTTTACAAAGGATTTGCGAAAAGGGTGGACTGCTATGAAATCGGAATATCTTAAATATGCACTTCGTCAGCTGGAGGCTCTCTTGCGGATTCCGAGTCCCACGGGCTTCACCGCACAGGTGTCACGGTATTGTTTCTACGAATTTGCCAATTTAGGGTACATTCCTACGCTGACACAGAAGGATGGCGTTCTGGTTTGCCTGGGAGGGGGAGAGAATCCCATTCTGCTGGGGGCGCACATTGATACTCTGGGTGCCATGGTACGGGAAATCAAACCCAATGGGCGTCTGCGGGCCGCCAAGGTAGGAGGATTGCAGGCGTCCAATGCAGAGACAGAAAACGTAACGGTGCATACGCGCGGAGGGAAGACGATCAGCGGAACGTTTCAGCTGGAAAATGCTTCGGTCCACGTAAATGGCGAGTATGACAAGATTGTGCGGACCTTTGATAATCTGGAAGTGGTTTTGGACGAAAAAGTGAAAGATGCGGCGCAGGTTCGGGCATTGGGGATCAATGTGGGCGATTATATCACGCTGTCACCGCGCTTTTCGGTGACAGAGAGCGGATTCATTAAAAGCCGCTTTTTGGACGATAAATTGTCGGCGGCGATTCTGCTTACATATGCCAAATATTTAAAAGATGAACAAAAACAGCCTTCCCGAAAAGTGTATGTGGATTTTACCACTTATGAGGAAGTTGGACATGGCGGTGCCTGTATTCCGGAAGATGTCAAGGAAATGATCAGTGTAGATATGGGATGTGTGGGAGAAGGCCTGCAGTGCGACGAAACACAGGTGTCTATCTGTGTGATGGATTCCAGCGGCCCCAGCAGCCGGGCGGTCGTAGACGGCTTGGTGGAAGCTGCAGAACGAGCCAAAGTCCGCTATGCTTTGGATGTTTACCCCCATTACGGTTCCGATGCGGATGTAGCTCTTCGTGCCGGGCATGATGTGCGGCATTGTGTTGTAGGGGCGGGGGTATATGCTTCGCACGGTTACGAGCGTTCACACATTGAAGGTCTCGCCAATACGTTTGATTTACTGTGTTCTTATTTAGATTAATAATGGGAAAAGGCGGATATTTTTTCAGCGAAATTGTTGTTTTTTGCATAATATGCCATATCGAAAGCCCTCCTGTTTGTGTGCTTTGTCAATATCAATTTATGTTTAGCTGTGATATACTTTAGCACAATAAAGGGGTTGCCTCAGACAACCTCTGGTCAGGAGGGTTTCAATATGAAAAAAGCATGGGCGTTTTTGACAGCGGCAGCGTTGCTGGCGGGTCTGGCCGGGTGTGGAGGATCCGGTTCCAGTGCAGCAAATGATGCACAGGGTTCGGGGACCGCGGCTGCGAGTTATAAAGTGGGAATCGTTCAGTATATGGAACACAGCGCGCTTGATTCTGCTACACAGGGCTTTCAAGATGCGTTGAAAGAAAAACTGGGCGATCAGGTGGAATTTGATGTTCAGAACGCACAGGGCGAAGCCACCAACTGCACGACCATTGCGTCGAAGTTTGTCAACGATGGCGTGAATCTGATCCTTGCCAATGCCACGCCGGCAGCGCAGGCTGCCGCTCAGGCGACGGGAGAGATTCCCATTGTAGGCACTTCGATTACAGATTATGTTTCCGCGGGCCTTGTGGCTGATGATGAGGCTCCCGGAGGAAACGTGACCGGCACATCGGATTTGAACCCGATCAAAGAACAGGTAGCACTCCTTCAGGCATTGTGCCCGGACGCGGAAAGCGTTGGAATCCTGTATTGTTCGGCTGAGAAGAACTCTGAGGTTCAGGTGGAACTGGCAACTGCAGAATTTGAGGCTCAAGGTATTCAAGTGCAGGCGTATGCAGCGGCGGATTCCAATGAATTGCAGTCGGTGGTAACCAAGGCGGCCAGTGAAAACGATGCTCTTTATATCCCTACCGATAATCTGCTGGCCAATAATATGGAGATCGTGAAAAACATTACAGTGCCCGAGAAAATTCCTGTCATTTGCGGCGAAGAGAACATGGTGACAATCGGCGGTCTGGCTTCTTACAGCATTGACTACTATACGCTGGGGTACAAAGCCGGTGAACAGGCCTATGAAATTATGGTCAATGGCGCAGATCCCGCAACGATGCCGATTGAGTATATGGCAAAGGAAGATTTGAAGGTTGTGGTCAACGACGAGATCGCGCAGGAGATCGGGGTAACGATCCCTGAGGATTTGGGAGTCGAATAAAGGCGTATTGGCAGCGGCCAGTTCTTTTCCTGGCCGCTGCTTTGTGCTATAATAAACTCTACGTTGCAACATGGATTCGCACGGAAGGAAAGAGGAGTCAAGATGGATTTTTTGCTGGCCTTTTTGAAGTCGATGCCAAGCTCCGTGGCGCAGGGCTTGATCTGGGGTATCATGTCTTTGGGTGTATATATTACTTATAAAGTGCTGGATTATGCAGACCTGACTGTGGACGGCAGCTTGTGCACTGGCGGCGCTGTGGCAGCGGTACTGATTGTTGGAGGAATGAATCCGCTGCTGGCGCTGGTATTTGCCTTTATTGCAGGCATGCTGACCGGCCTTGTCACCGGCGTTTTGCATACCTGCTTTGGTATTCCGGCAATTTTGTCCGGAATTCTCACGCAATTAGCGCTGTATTCGATCAATATGCGCATTATGGGCAAATCCAATGTTCCTTTAAGTGTGGATCAGTACCCGTTGACGGTCAGCTTGCGGTATATCTGGCCGGCCGTTCTGGTTGGGATTATTGCGGTGGCCATTGTAGTGGCTGCACTGTACTGGTTCTTTGGAACAGAAATTGGATGTGCCATTCGTGCGACGGGCAATAATCAGGCAATGGCACGGGCACAGGGCGTGAATACCAATGCCATGAAGGTGCTTGGGCTGGTGCTCTCCAATGGCCTTGTTGGAATGGCAGGTGCTTTGTATGCACAGTATCAGGGAAGTGCAGACATTAATATGGGGCGTGGCGCGATTGTCATCGGGCTGGCCAGCGTGATTGTAGGCGAAGTGGTGTTCGGAAACCGATTTAACTTTGCCTACCGTCTTGCGTCCATTGCAGGCGGTTCCATTATTTATTATATCGTCATTGCGTTTGTTGTGCAGTGCGGTATGCCTACACAGGATTTGAAGCTGTTCAGTGCTCTTACGGTTGCGGTTTTCCTTGCACTGCCTTATCTGCGTGGAAAATACTTCAAAAAGAGCGTGCAGAAGAAAAAAGGGGGCAGAACCGATGCTTGAACTGAAACATATCCATAAGACGTTCAATCCTGGCACGGTCACGGAAAAGAGAGCGATTTGCGATTTGAGCGTGACACTCAATGACGGGGATTTTGTGACAGTGATCGGCGGAAATGGCGCTGGCAAATCCACCATGCTGAATCTGATTGCCGGTGTATACGGTGTGGATGAAGGTGCCATTTTGCTGGATGGAATTGATGTGACGGCGGATCCGGAATATAAAAGGGCCAAATTCCTGGGACGGGTTTTTCAGGACCCTATGATGGGAACGGCCGGCAATATGGGCATTGAAGAAAATTTGGCGATGGCCTACCGCCGCGGGAAAAAGCGTGGGCTTGGATGGGGAATTTCCAAGGAAGAGCGTGCCCTGTATCGTGAAAAGCTCAGCATGTTGGGCTTGGGCCTTGAGGATCGGCTGACCAGCAAAGTGCGTCTGCTTTCCGGCGGACAGCGTCAGGCGGTCACGTTGCTGATGGCAACGCTTCAGAACCCGCGCCTTCTGCTTCTGGATGAGCATACGGCTGCGCTGGACCCCAAGACAGCGCACAAAGTGCTTTCCATCACCGAAAAAATTGTGGCAGAGAATCAGTTGACAACACTGATGGTGACTCATAATATGAAAGATGCGATTCGGTATGGAAATCGTTTGATTATGATGCACGAGGGTAAGATTATTTACGATGTGGCCGGAGAAGCAAAAAAACAGCTTCAGGTTGCAGACCTTCTGCAAAAATTTGAGCAGGCGAGCAACGGAGAGTTCGCAAACGACCGGATGCTTTTGTCCTGAGAGGATGGATTGAATGAAAGAAATACAGGCTGTTTTGTTCGATTTGGACGGGACGCTGGTGGACTCAGAACCGGGTATTCTGGCTTCGTTTGCCAAGGCGTTCGAACCATATGGGATTACGCTTTCCCAGGAACAGAAACGCAGCTTGTTGGGGCCGCCTTTGAAAGACAGTTTTGCACGCTTTCTGCCGCCGGATCAGGTAGAGCGTGCGGTGGCGGCTTATCGAGCGTTTTATGAGACGAATGGGATCTATCAGTGCACTGTTTACGATGGCGTTGAAACCATGTTGTCCTCTTTGCATGCGAATGGGTTTGTGCTGGGCCTGGCAACCTGCAAGTTGAGAAAGGCCGCTCGGACCATGCTGGAATTTTTGCACTTGGATCAATACTTCGACTATTTGGGCGGGTCGGTTCCAGAACTTGATCTGGAGACCAAAGCGCAAGTGATTGATGATGTGTTGGCGCAACCCTGTTTCGCAGGAAAAACAGCGGTCATGGTAGGTGATCGTGACAATGATATGCAGGGAGCAGCTGCATGTGGACTGCCGGTGATTGCTGCTGGTTATGGATATGGTACGCCGCAGGAACTGCAGGCCTTCAGCCCGGTCTATTATGCAAAAACCCCCATGGATGTGAGCAGTTGGCTTTTGGGGCAGAACGACAATGAAACGGAGGAAACGACATGAAGATTACAGTGCTTGGATGTGGGCGCTGGGGGTCGTTTTTGGCGTGGTATCACGGACAGAATCATGAGATTCGGCTTTGGGGAAGAGAAACGTCCCGAGGCTATCAGGAACTAAAGCAAACTGGTAAAAACCAGTATGTTGTTTTGCCGGACAGTGTTGTGATGACCAGCGATCTGGCGGATGCAATTTCGTTTGCTGATGTGATTGTGATTTCGATCGGTGCCCAGCATCTGCGGGAACTGGCCGTACAAGTGAATGAATATCCCGTTCAGAACAAAACGTTTATTCTATGCATGAAGGGCCTTGAAAGTGATACTGGAAAACGTCTGACAGAGGTTTTCAAAGAAGAAGTGAAACAGCCAGTGCGGGTAGCCGTCTGGGTTGGGCCGGGGCATGTGCAGGATTTCACCAATCGGATCCCCAACTGCATGGTTGTGGATTCTGACGATCGTGAAACCGTAAGCTTTATTGTCGACCAGTTGAACTCGGACTTGATTCGCCTGTATCGCGGAAATGACCTGATTGGTACGGAAGTAGGGGCGGCAGCCAAAAATGTAATTGGAATCGCCGCGGGAATGCTGGACGGAAAAGGGCTTTCCAGTTTGAAAGGTGCGCTGATGGCAAGGGGAGCACGTGAAGTTGCGAGGTTGATCCGTGCAATGGGCGGAAATGAGCTTTCTGCTTATGGCCTGTGCCATTTGGGTGATTATGAGGCGACTCTATTTTCGCCGCACAGCCACAACCGTCGCTTTGGAGAAAATTATATTCAGGGCAAGGAATATGGCGAATTGGCTGAAGGCGTGCCGACCGTTCAGGCGTTGGTAAGATTGGGTGAAGAATTCCAGGTGGATCTTCCGATTTGCAAAACGGTTTATGACATTTTGTATTTGAATGCGGATGGGGACAAAGCCTTAAAGGCTTTGTTTATGCGATCGGTCAAAGGTGAATTTGATACATGAGCAGAACGCTTTTCTTCGTTTCAGCATAGGATGAGGCGAAGGAGGGGATACCTATGTATCAGCAGGAAATCAATGAGTTCGTTGAGAGTACGCCTGTAAGAGACTGCAATCCGGCGTTTACAAGTCAGGAAAATTATGATTTAAGCACTTGGAATGACGTCCCGCAGGACACAGAGAAAAAAGAACAGATCGCAGAAAGATGAGTTTTTGGAAGAGAGGGAGAACGCAGATGATGCATCTCCCTTTTTCTACGTAAATTTATGTTGACTAGCCGTGTAAAATAAGACATAATAATTAGATAGAGGATTAAAAAAGGCAGGTTTGAAAATGGCTGTTTATCATTGTGTTCTGTTCGATTTGGATGGAACGCTTTTGGATTTTGGAGCTGCTGAACATGGGGCGTTGCTGGAGACACTGGAACATTTCGGGTTGCCTGCAACGGAACAGACCGAACAGACATATCGTGCCATCAACGATGGATTGTGGGCGGCGTTGGAACGTGGAGAGATTCGCCAGGAAAAACTGGTGGTCAGGCGTTTTGAAAAGCTTCAGGAAGAACTGGGGGGAACGCAAGATCCTGTTCAGATGAACGCATATTATTTGGCGCAGCTTGCACAGAGAGCAGATGTGTATCCGGAAGTGGAAAATACGTTGCGGGAACTTGCTGAAGTTGCAACGCTGGTCGTAGTTTCCAATGGTGTGGAGCATGTTCAGTTGGGGCGGCTGGAGCGGGCCGGCATCCTTCCGTATTTTGACGGAGTATTCGTCTCCGGAAAAGTGGGGGCTTCCAAGCCGTCTCGCAAGATTTTTGATGCAGCGCTTCATTCTTTGGGCATCGAAAATCGAAAAAAGGTTTTAATGGTGGGAGATTCTCTGCGTGCCGATGTGAGCGGAGGCGCTGCGGCAGGATTGGATACTTGCTGGTGCAACTTTAAAGATGCACCCATGCCGGAGAAAGAAAAGCCAACGTATACCATTACAAATTTGGAACAGTTGTTTGAAATTGTGATGGAGAAGGAGGAGCTTGCCAATGTCGGAAATCCGGACAAGCGCCATTTGGTTTGATTCTGCAAATGGAAAAGATCGTGTAGCTGGCTATTATTACGATGTCCCGGATACAACGCCACGCGCTGTTGTGCAGATTTCCCATGGCATGTGCGAGTACATTGGCAGATACCAGGATTTCGCATCTTTTTTAGTGCAAAATGGCTTTGCCGTCTGTGGCAATGATCATCTGGGACATGGTGCTACGAGCGATGGTGGTACAGATGGTTTCTTTTCGGAAGAAAACGGCTGGAAGTATGCACTGGAAGATTTGCGAACGATGAATCGTTTGGCCAGAGAGCGGTATCCTGGGGGTCCGGTTTTCCTTTTGGGGCATAGCATGGGCAGTTTTTTTGCCCGTTTATATGCTGTGACTTATCCAGAAACGATCGATGCATTGCTGCTCAGCGGGACAGGTGGTCCAAATCCTGCTGCGGGAGTGGGGATTTTTTTGACTTCTGTACTGGCAAAATGGAAAGGACCTCGCCATCGATCGAGCTTGATCAATCGGATGGCTTTCGGTACGTATTTGAGCCGAATTTCCAATCCGAATACACCTTACGATTGGATCACAAGGGACCAGGAGATTGTAAACTCTTATGCGGTTGATCCCAAATGTACGTTCATCTTTACGGTCAGTGCCTTTCATGATCTGATGTGTGTGCTGGCGAAGGTCAGTACTCCGGAATGGGCAGCTCGTTTTCCGAAAGAATTGCCTGTAATGCTATTTTCCGGAGACATGGACCCTGTGGGAAGCTACGGAAAGGGTGTGCAGAAAGTTTACGATCTGCTTTGCGGGGCAGGCGTAAAGGATGTTTCCATTAAATTGTACCCGGGCGGTCGGCATGAGATGCTGAATGAGACGAATCGCCAAGAGGTATATCGGGATATTTTAAATTGGTGTAACACGCATTTGTAAAGCGTGTTCGATGTAAATGAAAAAGGAGAATCAGGAATGGAGTTAATTACAACGTTTATCCAAGCGATGTTTGGAGCGCTGATGTCTATGAGTGCGCTGCAGATCGTCAAAATGGTCGTCATGTGGGCCGTTGGAGGAGTATTGATCTATCTGGCGATCAAAAAAGACATGGAGCCCAGCTTGCTCCTGCCGATGGGATTCGGCGCGATTTTGGTTAACCTGCCTTTGTCCGGTGCGATTGACCAGCTGTATGAAAGTGGATTGGAAGAGGGCGCAATTGACGTTCTGTTCCGTGCGGGTATTGCCAACGAGTTGTTCCCGCTTTTGCTGTTTATCGGCATCGGCGCGATGATCGATTTTGGACCGTTGCTTTCCAACCCCAAGCTTTTGCTGTTTGGTGCGGCCGCTCAGTTTGGTATTTTCTTCACCATCTCTCTTGCCTGCGTGGTGAACATGGTTCTTCCGGGAATGTTCAGCATTCAGGATGCGGCCAGCGTAGGTATCATTGGCGCGGCAGACGGCCCCACGGCTATTTTCCTTGCTAACTACTATGATACACAGTACTTAGGAGCCATCATCGTTGCGGCATACAGTTATATGGCACTTGTGCCTATCATTCAGCCGCCGGTCATCCGTATGGTGACGACGAAAGAAGAGCGCAAGATTCGTATGCCGTACGAGGCAAAAGAAATCAGCAAAACGACGCGCATTCTTTTCCCGATTGTGGTTACGGTGATTGCAGGTCTGGTCGCGCCCAGAAGTGTTGCGCTGGTTGGATTTTTGATGTTCGGCAACCTGCTGCGTGAATGCGGTGTCCTGAACAGCCTGTCTGAAACGGCGCAGAATGTGCTGGCAAATTTGATTACGATTTTCCTGGGAATTACCATTGCCACGAAAATGCAGGCCGATCAGTTCCTGACGGTCGGTACGTTGATGATTATGGGCTTGGGCCTGTTCGCGTTTATTTTTGACACGATTGGCGGCGTTATGTTTGCAAAGCTGCTGAACCTGTTCACCAAGAAGAAAATCAATCCCATGATTGGCGCGTGCGGTATTTCCGCGTTCCCCATGTCCAGCCGTGTGATCCACAAAATGGGCCTGAAGGAAGACCCGCAGAACTTCCTGCTGATGCATGCTGCAGGTGTGAACGTGGGCGGTCAGATTGCAAGCGTTATTGCGGGTGGTCTGATTCTGAACCTGATTGCGAAGTAAGGAGGACTGACAAATGGAACAGTTGTTGCAGTCGTTGGGCGTTATGCTCATGGGCATGTGCGGAATCTTCATTGTAATGGGTATTATCAGCCTGGTCGTATCTGGGCTTAACCGCATGTTTAAGTAAAATAGACACAAACAGCCGCCACCTTTTTGGGGTGGCGGCTGTTATCCTGTACGGAGGATCTTGATGTTCACAAAATCTCTTGAAAAATTGAAACAGGGAATGGTGGGCACAAAATATGTGCTGTGCACCCTTTGCGTTTTGCTTTATCTGCTTTTAGCCAAGTTGAGTGGCGGCTCTCTCTGGGACATGCTGCTCTTTTTCCTGTGCACTGCTGCTTATCTTTATTTTCCGGGTCGCTTTTTTGCCTGGATCTCCGGAATGGAAAAGCAGATCCCAAACTTTGCATCGCCGCTTGCGATTTTGTTCGGAACCGGATTTTTGGCGGCATTGTATTGTTTTTGTGAACGTCTCGGCTTTTTGTGGGCGGTTCGGTTGCTTCCGCCTGTGTTGGGTTTGATTTGGATTTTATTTGCAGCGCGTCTGGATGTGAAAAAAGTGCAGGCTCACCTTAGAACCAATGCAGCTGTTCAGTGCATTTTGGTTTTGTGGGCGGGTTTGCTTGTGCTTTTTGCTTTAATGGTCACGGTGAAAAATGCGCATCCCACAGTGGCCGGCGAAATTTTGCCGAATCAGGATGTATTGTGGAATATTGGAAATGCGGAGTCTTTTCATTTGGCTTTTCCACCACAAGATATTCGTTTTTCACAGGTGAGACTTGCTTATCATTATCTTACGGAACTGACAGTGGGGGCACTCTCATTTGTCAGCGGCATTTCCTGCTATGATATTTTTGTGATTTATATTGGACCGGTCGTGCTGGCGGCGTTGCTGTGCTGCCTATATCAAATGGGTACACACTTTTATCAAGGCAATCGGGATAAAGCGCTGCTTTTTACCTTTTCCATGTTTCTGTTTAACTGCGCGAGCTTGTGGACAGCTCTTCTGAATGGCAAAGGTGTTTTTAATAATACCAATATGCTTCACCTGATCACAAATGTGAACTCGCAAAGTACAGCGCTGATTTTTATTTCTGTTTTTCTTGTGCTGTTTCAACATTTGGCGGAAGCCCATTTCCAGGTTGGAATTCGCTTCCTCGCCACATTTTTGTGCAGTTTTTTTCTCGTTTGTTTTGCTAAGGGACCGGCGGCAGCTATTGTGGCCTGCAGTTTTGCAATCACCATGCTTTTTTTGCTTTTTCGCAAGCCCAAATGGGGAAAAGCTCTGCTGTGCTATGGCGGTGTAATTGCTATCTTCCTG
Source organism: Ruthenibacterium intestinale (assembly GCF_040096265.1). NCBI lineage: Bacteria > Bacillati > Bacillota > Clostridia > Eubacteriales > Oscillospiraceae > Ruthenibacterium > Ruthenibacterium intestinale. Next base: position 6,415 of record NZ_JBBMFA010000092.1, on the reverse strand, counting down.
ACCATCTATTTTGTGATTTTTTCTTCCGGTGTGAACACAAGCGTACACTTTGGATTTGAGACAATCAAGAATATGCCGCCCTATCAGTGGCTTGGCGCTTTGGGGCTGGCAGACAATCATTGGCTTCGCTTGCTGCTTGGCGGGCTTTTGGCATTGGTGTGCATGCAGCCTTTTCAAATTCCGCTTTATCTGAATGGCTTGGGAAAAGACGTTCGAACACTTTTCAAACTCCCTGCGGAGAGGTTGCTGGCCAACGGTGTTGTGGCAGGCGGATTTTTAGCTTTTTTCCTGTTCTGGCATCCGTCGTACAGTCAGCTGTATTTTGCATTGGTCGCTATTTTCTTCTTGAACCTGCTGGCCGTGGATCAAATCGACCAGGTTAGAGGAATTCTTAAAAAAATCACAATTGTGGGCGGGATCTTGGGCCTTGCCACAACTGTGGTTTTGGTGATAAACTTTACCGGGAGTGGTATGCGGCAGTTGGGAAGGAATCTTGATATCATTCCGAAGTATCCTTATGTCAGCACTGTTCGCGCCGGTGATGAAGAAGCAATGATCTGGATGCGGGAGAACACAGAGCAGGATGCAGTGTTTGCAACCAATCGTATTCACACAATGGCGAATACGAATGATGGAATTTCCAGCATTTACTCTGCGTTATCCGGAAGACAGGCGTATATGGAAGGGTATACGTACGCTATCACCAATATGGGAGTTTCTGAGAAGGTCGTAAGCGAAAAACGCGCAGTGAATGAGGCGCTATTCAGTGCGCAGACGACCGGAGAACAAATTTCGCAGTTGTGCAAGGAGAACGGAATTGATTACCTGGTGTATTCTACGCAATATGAAGGGGATACGGAGCAACTTTCCGGCTTTCCTTGTGTGTTTTCCAATGAAGATGTAGAGATTTATAAGATATCTTAAGCTGAGGCATATATGTTATTAACCATTGAAAATTTGAATAAAAGTTTTGGGGCTGATTTGTGCCTTGAGAATGTTTGCTGCACCTTGGACAACCAGGATAGAGTTGGAATTATTGGAGAAAACGGTGCAGGCAAGACAACATTCCTGAAAATGATTACAGGGGAACTGGAACCGGATGCGGGTGAGATTTCCTTTGCACGCGGTACGACCTTGGGGTATTTGGAACAGAACAGCCGGTTGGATCCTGCTCAAACGGTATACGGTGAGATGAAGAATGCTTATCGTTCTGTGTTGGATGCCATGGCGGAGATGGAAATCCTTGAAGGTCAGATGGCGCTTCATCCGGAGGACCGTTCGCTGATGGAACGCCATGCGGAATTGCAGGCAATTGTAGATGCCGGTGATGGGTATCAGATGGATACGCAGATTCGAAAGATTCTGAACGGAATGGCGTTCCCGCCTGAAACGTATGAAAAAAGGATTTCGGTTTTGTCTGGTGGAGAGCATACCCGGCTTCGGCTTGCAAAACTGCTGCTGCAGCGTCCGGACATCCTGATTCTGGACGAACCGACCAACCATCTGGACTTTGAAACGATGGAGTGGCTGGAACAGTTCCTGGGCAGCTATACCGGGGCGATTCTTGCGGTAAGTCACGATCGATATTTTCTGGATTCGGTTTGCAACCGGATTTTTGAATTTGAAGAGCACACGCTCACAATGTACAAGGGAAATTACTCTGCCTATCTTCCACAGAAAGAAGCCGCGGTTGCGCTGCAGCAGAAACAGCACGACGCAGATGTGGAAAAAGCACAGAAACTGGAAGATTATATTGCCCGCAATCTTGTGCGTGCCTCAACGACCAAAATGGCGCAAAGCCGCCGTAAGCAGTTGGAAAAGCTGGAGATCACACAGGCACCGAAAACTGCACACACAGAGCTTAAGTTCCGCTTTGAGTTTGATATTACTCCTTACAATGAGTTGCTTACAACGCATAATCTTGGAATTGTACTGGGTGGGAAGACCCTTGTGCAAAATTTGGAACTTACTGTTCTTCGTGGTGAACGATTGGTCATTGCTGGCCCGAATGGAGCCGGAAAGTCGACCCTGCTGCGAGTGCTGGCCGGAAAATTGAAACCGCAGACCGGTACGGTACGGTTGGGCGCAGGAGCGAAACCATCCTTTTTTGAACAGCAACAGGCTCGCCGGGCGGGGACAGTGATTCATGCTATTTGGGATAAGTATCCTAAAATGACGGAATTGGAAGTCAGAAGCCACCTGGCAAAATTAAACTTCCGCGGTGAGGATGTATTTAAGAATTGCGCGGCGCTTTCCGGTGGAGAATTGGCACGGCTTCGATTTGCAGAAATTCTGTTGGAACGGCCGAATCTTTTGTTTTTGGATGAGCCCACAAACCATTTGGATATTTATACCAGAGAAAGTCTTGGAAAAGCGTTGGAAGCGTATGAGGGCACGCTGGTTTTGGTCACGCATGATCGTTATCTGATGAACAGCCTGGGCTGCCCGATTCTGTATTTAGAAGATGGAAACGCAGTTATCTTCCGAAATTATGAGGCTTTAATGCGGCGAACAAATCCGGTTGAAAAGATTCCGGAGGAAAAGCCGACTCAGCCGCGGCCGGCTTATGGAAAAGAGCAAAGAAGACGGAAAGCTGAACTTCGCGCGAAAATCAAAGCTTTGGAAGACGAGATGGAAGAGCTGGAATTAAAGATTATGGATTTGGAAGGTGCGGTTAATGACCCGGATGTTCTGAAAGATCATGTTCGGCTGCGAGAAGTTTGCGATGAATTGGATGATGCCCGTTTTCGCCAGGATGAGGCGTACAATGAATGGGGCGCCCTGATGGAAGAGCAAGAGACCTACGAACAGGAAGAAAATGCATAAAAAAGATCCCGGAGCTATGGCTCCGGGATTCTTTTTATGCAATCGCAATCCGACCGGCAAGATACATATCAGAGGCAAAACCCTGAAAACTGTACAAAATCAGGATTCGGTCATATCCGCCGCGTTCCAAAATGGTATCAATTTTTTCATTGTTGGCACGAAAATCGACAATACCGATGTTTTTGTAATTTTGAGTGAGATAGGGAATAAAACTATTGGCATAACTGTCTTTAACCACAAGAATACTTCCTTCGCCGTCTCCCTCAATGGTGGAGAACCCGTTGTTTCCGCGCAAAAACGCTTTATACTTATCACGAGTGTCGAAGGCGGAAGTGTCGTAAAGAGGACCCTCTTGAGTGGTTTCGTTTCCGGCGGGATCATAGTTGTGAACAGTCAGCACATTATCAAAATCCGGATAGGTGATTACATCCGGCAATGCATTGTAGGTGCGTGCTTTGGAATAGTTTGTTCCATAGAAATCGTCCACAGTGACAAGTGGGACAGAATCGTGGGAAACAGGCGTCAGACCCTGGCCGGATACATAGTCAGAATACGCGTAATATGCTCCGGTATCCGTCCAGTGATGATCTGTTCGATAATAGATATATTCATCTTTGTGAGAACGCAGCGTGGCACGTTCATCGTAAATGGTTGCCAGACCCGTGAGACGAGCGGATAATTCGTCTAAATAGGCGTCTTCGTCAATTACAGGAACATCAAAGGGGAGTTTCTCCTCCAGAATCAGACTTGCAGACGGGACGATCATCACATCCACCATGTTGGGATGGCGTTCACAGAGCTTTTGAATGGCATCCATGTTTTGGTAAAAACGAGTGCTTTCCCCCAAAGAAACAAATTTGGCAAACAGATAGTGCTCTTTTCCAAGCCATACACCGTTGTTTTCGGTTTTCAGAAACAATGTTTCCATGCGGCTTTTCAAATCAATCCAGCTGTCGCGAAAAGCGATTTGGTCTTTGGTATAAGTGTCATACTTGGACATCCAGGTTTGCGTAGGATCTTTCGCAAGCACACTTTCGATGGAAAAAGAAGGGCGTTGCTCCAATTTTCGGTTTTCAAGTTCGGAATATTCCCGCTTGGGCCAAAACTCATCCAAAATGGCAAACCCCATTAGAAAAGCCAAAAACAGAAACACAATGGGATACTGCTGCAGCTTTTTAACAATGTTCATGGGTGTTTTTCTCCTTCATCAGAATCGGAAATAGAGGAATGGACTGTTGGTAGCGTCCACCATGTAGGCAATGGTTACAATGAAGATAATTCCAAGTACGATGCCGCGAAGCAGGGTGTTCCGCTTCAGGCGTTCGTAGATTTTCAGAGTGATCGGTGTGCAGCACAGGATACATACCAACAGAAGAACACCATAGTTTCGCAGATAATAAAGCGCCGACACACCACCGGATGGAATAAACATCTTTTCAAGCAGCAAAGAAAGAGATACGCCATAATCGCTTCCGACGAACAGTGCCCAACCAATTACGACCAACAACATCGTGTAAAGGTGCGGCCAGATACGTCCCTTTTTTAAGTGGGGGAGCAGCCAGATTTTTTCAATCATCAGCAGAATGCAATAATACAAACCCCAGAAAATAAAGTTCCAGTTGGCGCCGTGCCAAAATCCGGTCAAAAACCAGACGATGGCAATGTTGATCAGTTGGCGTTTCAGCCCTTTCCGATTGCCGCCGAGAGGAATATAGACGTATTCACGGAACCAGCCGGAAAGGGTCATATGCCAACGACGCCAGAATTCGGTAATGCTGCGGGAGATATAGGGAAGATCGAAGTTTGGCGGGAAATCAAACCCGAGCATTTTGCCCATTCCGATTCCCATCATGGAATATCCCGAAAAATCGAAATAAATCTGCAGTGAATAGGCAAGAAGACCAAGCCAGACAAGCGATGTAGAGGCATTGGCAAGACCAATCACACTGTCAGAAGAGGATTGCCCCACAATATCGTACCAAAGTTTGCTGATTCCATCCGCGAGCAGAACTTTTTTGGCAAGGCCGAAGATGAACAAGGAAATTCCCTCATCGATGCGATCCAATGTAACGCGTCCGTGCAGTACATGAAGACGGTCCGACACATCTCGATATTTGACGATGGGCCCGGCAATCAGCTGCGGGAACATAACCACATAAGCGCCAAAATCGATGAGGTTGTGCTCTGCTTTTACATCTCCGCGATAAACATCAATGGAATAACTCATAGTTTGGAAGGTATAGAAGCTGATCCCAAGAGGTAAGGTCAGCTTCAGCAGGGGAATTCCAAGGCCGGTAATAGCATTGATGTTTTGAATGAAAAAGTCTGTATATTTGAAAAAAATCAGCATACCGAGACTGCCGATAATACTGTAAAGCAAAAAGCCTGTGCGCGCCTTGCGGCTGTGCCCGAAACGTTCCAGCCCCAGGCCGGCAGTATAGTTGATTAGAATGGCGACAGCCATAACGGGAAACAGACGAACTTCGCCCCAGGAATAAAAAATCAGACTGCATAAAAACAAGACGGTATTTTTCCATTTGGCAGGGGCAAGGTAGTAAAGTGCCAGCGTGATGGGAAGAAAGCGAAATACGAACAGAATCGTACTAAAGACCATGAGAGAAACTCCTTCTATTTTTGAATCCGAGAGACAGCTCAAAAAGAAAGCCGGTACAGGAGGTACCGGCTTTCCAGGATGCACGCTTATTTCAATGCTTCATCAATCGCCGTATCCACTGCGGAGTAATCCACTCCTTCGCCGGCAATGGCGAGAACCACATAATCGCCCTTTACGACAACACGGCCGTTTTGCGTCTGTTCATATCCGATGGGAAAATCGTCTTTGTAATTTTCCCAAGTGGCAACGATGCCATCCCGATAAGCCTCCAGCTGGGTTTTTACAGTGTCTGCTTTCCCCTCGGCGGCTTTCACAACCAGTACCGTTCCGGGTTTTCCGTTCGTCAGTGTCTGCTGACCGGCAAACTCCACAAAATCTTCTTCGGTCAGGTTCATCGTATAAATCAAATCATCCTGCTCGATTTCTTTGGGATTTTCAATATTACAAACGCTCTCAACTGCGCTGGCAACATCCGCAACATTGTAAGAAGCGGAAGACCCACCGCAAGCGGCAAAAAGTCCAGCGCAAAGGCAGAGTACACTCAAAACAGCAAAGAAACGTTTCATTTTAAGCCCTCTCTTTATAAATAAAGTAATAAAAGCAAGTTAGTGTTATTGTACATGACTTTGAGGATATTTGCAAGGCCTTTTCCAGAGTATGATCCGTTTCGCGCTTTTTATACGATGAAAGGATTAGGTTTCTTTACAAAGGCATAATCATAAATCACAACAAAAATCGAGCCAACCTACACTAAAACGTCGCTGTTTCTTTGTGAAAAGCGACGTTTTTTTATGGCCTGGTTTTGGAAAGGAGTGATGCTGATTTCAAATTGAAAATGAAAGGGGGAGTTATTTTTGCTGGTCAGGCCGGGAGGTCTGGCCTTTTTTCATTCCATCAAAAAGATTAACTATTAAAAGTCAACCCCGAAAATGAATGGTGGTGGTGAAAAAGAGATGGCTCAAAAAAGGTATAGCA